>CAYMCJ010000008.1:20722-26705 GCA_964388985.1 uncultured Gammaproteobacteria bacterium
TCGGATTATATAAATTTTCCAACTCGGCCTTGTCTTCATACCCGTCTCCGTCGGTATCTTTTTTATTTTTATCTGTTCCAATCGCATCTTCAAACATATCGGGCAAACCGTCATTGTCAGCATCATTTCCGGTTAAATTACTCAAACCCACCTGAATTTTTTCCAAATTATTATTGGTAATTCCAATCCCCCGGCTTCTCATTACGGAAAAAGCGTCGGCGGGCCGGCCCAAATAATACATCTCTTCACTGCCGGGGTTTATATAATAAGCCTCGCCGTTGGATTCAACTTTCAAAACAATCTTGCCTTTCAAAGAATTATATAAATTTTTATTGGTGATAGCTATTTTCGCGGCAGTTTCCCCGGAAATATCCGGCTGGGCGGGATTATTGTCCTGGTCATCGTTGTCCCCGTTCCCATCGTCTCCCTGGTCATCGCTTTCGGCGGATTCTATTATGAAATTCGCTACTTCTGATTTATATACTATCCCGGAAGAACTGGTTGATTCAATATAATATTCATATTCCCCGGCCGCCAAGTCGTTAACAGCAACCTCGTGGGATTGACTTAAATCGCCGGAACCGACTTTTTTATACTCGCCTCCCCCTTTAAGACGGTAATAAAGATATCCGGAAGAAAGCAAATTGGTTGACCAATTAACCAGGGCGGTATTGTTATCCAAATACATACTTAAATCCACACTTAAACATAGGCTATCGTCAAACAGGGTAATAAAATCATAATAAACGGTATTTTTTGTTACGGTATCATTCTGAGCCAATATTCTATAATAATAGGTAGTATTTTTTCCCAAATTATCAATGGTTGCCTGATGCTCTGTCAAAAATTCAGAAATTGCAATCTGCTTTTCATAAAATTCATAACTACTCTTATAATTAATCCAACCGATGGTTGCTTTGCTGGTTTTCCATTTAACCATAACCGAGGACGAACTAATAGGAGATAAAACCACATTAGTTATGCTGAAATCGTCTCTTTCCCCCGTTGTCAAATAAACGACTACGACCGTTGAAGTCGCATTATTGGTTTCATTAGTTTCAATCACCGCGTTATTTCTATCAGCCTGAAAACTCAAGCTATTATCGCCATATTTATAAAACCGGCCGCTATAAACATATTTAAATTCTTCTCCCGGCTCAAGCGGGCTGGCGGTTGTCGGGTAATTATCATATAGCCTGCTTTCTATGGTAAAACCCGAAAATGAAATAAATATATCATTCTCCGCCAATCCGGCGCTGTCGGTTAAACTAACCGAATCATTATTTTTTATTGTTACGGTTATTGTAACATCGGCATTCACGAGCGGCTCGTCTTCACTCAACTCAATTTTTTCAACATAAATATCAATATCGCCGAAACCAACAATATTAATGGTTTTACTGACCGAATTATTATTCTCATCGCCTTCGTTCATTTCATTGTTAAAATCAACGGCAAAAGACAGGGCTGACTCGCCTTCTTTTATAAAATAACCTTCAAACGTATAATAAAGATATCCGCCGGCCAAAACCGGAATTCCCAAAGACGGAAACGGAGCGGTCAATTTGGTTTTAATAAAATTCTCAAAACTATAATTATATGTAGTTAATCCAAGGGTTGAATAAAGATTTTTAGTCCCGTTGTTCTTTATTTTTATTGTAATAATGCAATTCTGATTCAAAGCCGGTTCTTCCGGACTCACTGTCATTGATTCTACCACCAAATCATAATCAGCTTCATCGGCGCTAACAATATTAATGCCAAAACAAAAAACAAACAAAACAACAATTAAAAAAATAAAATAATTTTTTTTTGCAAAAGCCATAAATTTTAAATATATTATAAAAGTAAACTATCTATTGGCCAATTCTTTCTAGATAATCTTCTTTTCTCTTCTCTAAAAAATCGGGAGATAATACAACTCTGTTTATGCCCTCGTCATAAACGGCAAGAATCTCTTCTTTAGTTTTGCCCATTTTATATTCATATAACTCAGCCAATAAAACATAATGGGAAACTTCGCCGGGCGCAACCGTAATCGCTTCTCTATAATAATCCTCTGCCAGCCCGTAATCTTCCAAATATTTTGCCATATTTCCGGCATTAACTATAAATACCGTATTTTTTCGGTCTGTTATTTCAACTCCTTTTTCATAAACAGCCAAGGCATTTTTGTAATAGATTTTGTAATCTTCAATTTTTAAATCATTAACTCTATCAGCTAAACTTTTCCAAGCCAAACCTAAAACCAAATAGCTGCTAACATTGGTTTTGTCTTTATTTAATTCTTCCTCTTCTTTGAGCACGTCATCAATATAAGAGGCCAGTTGCGGCTGCTCCTGCTTTAATTTTTTTAATTGGTTTGACATATTTTCTGCCTGATTATAATAAAAAAAATACCAACCCAAAAAAATAACTAATAATAACGCTAAAACAGCAATAATAATTTTTTTATTCATATTTTTAACAATTATAGAACTTACGCGCTTAAATATTATTTTTTGTTTTCACGTTTTCTAAAAAGCATCTGCAAAAATTGTTATATTGCTAAATTGTTATATTGTTAGGCAAAGAATAAAGTAAAAAATAATATAACAATGAAACAATTGAACAATCCCGAGTGCTTAGGGATCAAATTAAAAAATTTATTCTTGATATACTGATAATAATTCGCAAACGCGTAAGTCCTAAATTTTTTGTTTTTATTACCTATATTTATTAATATCAATCCCCTGCTGTTCTAAAAATAATTCCGCTTCTTTGGCTAAATCGGGATTTAATTCAACCGCTTTATTTAAATTAATAATAACACTTTCCTCGTCTCCCAAGGCCGCATAAATGGCGGCTAAATTGGCGTAATAGCCAGCTCTTCCCGACTCATCTTCCCTAATTAACCTTTTATACAAAGGAATGATTTTATCATACTCTTCTATTTTAGCATATACATCAATTAAATAAAAAATATTACTTCTATATGTTAACCCAAAGCCCTGGCCTTTTTCCAATTCCTCCACGCCCCTGTCTTCGTCTCCGTTCCTAAATAGAGCTATACCCAAAAACCAATGCGGTTCCTCAAATTCCGGATTTTTTTGAACCAACTCTTCTAAAATTTCTATCCCCTCCTCCGTCTTATTTTGCAGTAAATAATTTTTGGCCAATAACAACGGAATATGCTGATGGTCCGGATTAATCTCCCAGGCCTCTTTAAGTAATTCATTTGAATCTTGGTAATATTTATTGTCAACGTACTCACCCATAAAGCCGTATAGCTGGCTCAGCCAAAAGCGGTATAAATAAGAATCCGGCTCCCGGCTAATTTCTCGCTCAAAAATTTCAATTAACCGCGGGGACACCGGCTCTAATAAATTTTTATTTAATTTATTATTGCCGTCAAAACTTGATAAATCCTGGGTTAAAAATATTGCCTGCTCCCATAAAAACGGAACAGTTGTACTTAATACCAACTCGGCATTTTTTTGCCATTGATAAACCGAGGCTATCTCGGCCGCGTCTCTGGCATCCCCCATCTGAACCGAAGCCTTATAAAATGTATAATTTTTATAAACCAAATAAGGTACGGCTATTATTGCTAAAATAGTTATCCAGCCGATAAATTTATTAAATAATATCTTATCATATTCTTTTGTCTGGCTAACTGACGAATGATAATAACTTACCAAAGCCAATAATACTATCCACATCAATAGTGAATTGGAAGTTTCAAAGGCAAAACCGCTTTGAATTACATAAGCAATAACCGCGCCAACTAAAATCATCGCCCCCAGCCTGCCTTTATCGTCCTGTTCGGTTTTAATAATTCTTATTAAATAAAAAACCAGCACTATAATAAGAGCCAGATAGCAGGCAAAGCCGGCCGTACCCGTTTCGCTTAAAACTTCCAGGGGGAAACTATGCGGCTTATCCCAGACGGTTTCGGCAAAAGAATATTTTAAAAATTCGGGATTATAATATTTATCAAACGCATCCTGATAATTTTCCGGGCCCCAGCCAAAAATCGGCCTGTCCTGCCAGGCTTTAAAAGCAATTTTCCAGGCCATCAAACGGGTACTGGCGGTAGTGGTTGAAGGGCTAATATCTATTAAACGCGCTATTGACGGAAAATTTTTACTTAAATAATCGCTTCTTTGATTAAATACGTAAACAAAAGAAAAAATAATAAGAATTAATAATCCGCTGATAAAAAAAACTTTTTTAAATCTTTCGGAACAACCGTATATTAAATATAATATCCAAATAACAAAAATTCCGGCTAATAAGCCCAAAAAAGTCCCCCTGACTTGCGAAAATATCAGGGTAATTAAACTAAATATTCCTGCTATTAAACAAAACCAGCGCCAAAAAATAGCTTTGCCATTATTACCTTCTACCCTATCTTTACGCACAAATAAAAAATACCAAACAAAACATAAAAAAACCGGGATTATTAAATAACTGGCAAAAAATATCGGATTCCCGATTAGGCCGCTTAACCGGCTTTCTTTAAGAATTATCTGGTCAAAAATAGAAAAATACTTTCCCAGCCAGGCCAGAATACTTGATAAAAATAAAATAATAATTGCCCACATCCCCAATTTAAACCAATCCTTTTTGGTAATAAAAAATTGCCTGACAAGTATGTAAAAAACCGTAAAATGCAGCCAGGTAAAAATTCCTTGCGCTCTTTGCTGATTGCCCCAAAAACTTCTATTAAAATTTATGCCCCAGGCAGAAGAAATTAACTGTAAAAAAACAAACCCAACTACCAAATAGTCCAATAAATTAAATCTAACAATTCTTCTTCCTGCCCCGCTTGAAGCCTGCTTTTGTGCGGGGTCTTTATTCAGGCTAAAAAATATTAAAGCCAAAACCAATAATATTTCAACTAATATTTGAAACAACACGGTTTTACCAAAATGCCAGGGATACATTGTCCGGCTGGTAAAAACCAGCGGCAAAACCATTGCCAAATATATACCAAATTTTATTATTTTTTCCAGTTTAATCATACAAATATTTTACAATAATTTTCGGACAAAAACAACCCCGCCCCGATTTTATCGGGGCGGGAAGTTTTATATCAACGAATTCAGAAATTCAATCTTTTACTTAGTAGCTCAAGGTCTTGGTAGACAGCGGCAAGGTGTTTACTGAAGTAATGGACGTGGTGGAACCGGCTTCGCCAACAGTTCCATCTGTCCAGTCTACGTCATCAGAAGCAACGGAAATTGATATTTTATCCGTTGTTCCGGATGTTAATCCGGCATCCTGCGTATCCATGGTTACAATAAACAGCGTTGTTCCGCCAGCCGCAATTTCTGTATCAACAAAGGTAGTAATATTTGTATTACCGAATTGCTCTGTGTCCGAACCGAGCCAAGAAGTATTTGCTAATAAATTAGCAACGATAGCAGAATTCTTATAAACATTTAACGACCTGGTAGTGGTCAAGGAAGCGCCTACTCTACCAATCGCAAAGTTCATGGTCTTGATAGAAGCGGAATAATTACCAACATTAGATGAGTTAGTAATATTAATCTTAGCTACTAGCTGGTTAGCTGAACCAGTATGCGAACCTTCCGGAGTATCAGCAGCCCAAGCTATAGTAATCTTGGTCTTATAGGCTGTCATTTGATTACCTCTTACCTGATAATCAGCGGCTGCGCCGATATCTAGGTAAGTTCCGGTAATACTCTGCCCGGATGAAGCGCCAACCGCGGTAATCGGCTCGTTTGCCGCCGCGTTATAAGTATTATAAATACTTACTTCATGGGTTGAACCTGACGGACTGTTGGCGGCTACATTGTCGTAAGTGGCGACATCGCCCTTAACCGTAATAATTTTACTGCCATTCTTCGGAATAACTAAATTTATACCGGCAAAAGAACCGTAAGTGGTTGAGGCGTAAGTAGTGGACAAGTCTATGGACTGGCCGACTTGCGTATCGCCGTCATAAATCTTAACGTTCTTAATCGTACCGGTGCCG
>CAYMCJ010000009.1:0-19623 GCA_964388985.1 uncultured Gammaproteobacteria bacterium
AATTTTTTAATATTTGATAATCGTTTTTGTTTCCATAAAATTTTATAGATTTGTCATTAGGGACACTTGGAATAGTAGGTTTTTTATTACATAAACCATAAGACAACTCATTTAACAAATAAGAATCATCATATTTAATATTTCTTATCCGACTAAGTAGTTTGCCAAATTCTTCATTGTTGTAACTAAAAAAATCTAATAGTATCCAATCAGAGTAACCCATTTTTCTTATTTTATTAATTTTTTCATCAATGTTGTCCTTATTGATATCTTGCCAAATAAAGTCCATTTTAAGATTTTCAATCATGGCATTTAATAAATAAGTATAATCGGGTTTTGTGCAAGTTAAATTTTTCATGATATATCCTTCATAGCAATAGCAGTTCCCATCTTGATTAAGATACTCATTTTCAGGGCATTCTTTAGTTGGCTGTTTATCGTAAATATAAGCAATTTTGCACTTATCACTAAATAAGCCCGTTTTTATATTTGCACAAAAGCCATTCATTATATCTCCCTTTTCAGTTTTATTATAAGAACAAGTAAAAGTCTTGTAGTATGTTTTTATGTTTCTCTCTTTTATTATTATAGTTTCTCTGCAATCATCAATATTTGCCACACCTTCCCTTTCGCAGCCTGTAAATAATAAAACGGCAGGAATTAATAAAAATAATAAATGAGTCCTTTTCATATTATTAAAATAAAATTTGCTCAAATAATTTTTCGGAGATAGGCGAAAAGAATTTGTTTATTTCATCTAACCCATTATTATCCAAATTTATTTTCCCCCTCAATCTAAAATAATAAATAATAAATTGTCTGTCATCATTCTTTCGTTACTCTCATTATTTCTTCAATCGTGGTTATGCCATTTTTGGCTTTAATAAAGCCGTCTTCAATTATTGTTAGGATGTTTTGTCTTTCCGCCTGTTCTTTTAATTGATTTGAGTCGGCTTTTTTAAGAATTAATTTGGATATTTCTTCGGTTATTTCCAGTGTTTCATAAATTCCGATTCTGCCTTTATAGCCGGAATCATCGCATTTTTTACACCCTTTGCCTTTATAAAAAAGCAATGATTCAAAGCCTTTTTTGGAATTAACAATCGCTTTTTCTCTCTCCAATTTTTTAAGCAGGTCATTAACATCCAGCTGTTTGCTTAATTCTTCAATGGTTTGCTTGTCTAAATTATAGCTTTGGATGCAGTTGGTGCATATTTTTCTTACTAACCGTTGCGCGATAATAACATTGGTTGTGGTGGCGATAAGAAAAGAAGGTATGCCCATATCGCTTAAACGGGGAAGGGTGGCAATGGCATTGTTAGTATGAAGAGTTGAGAGCACCAGATGCCCCGTCATAGCGGCATGGACGGCAATTTCAGCCGTTTCTTCATCGCGAATTTCGCCCACCATGATTATATCCGGGTCCTGGCGAAGCAAGGCCCTTAGTCCGTTGGCAAAAGTAAAGCCGATTTTGGGATTTATTTGTGATTGATTTATTCTTTGCATCCGATATTCAATCGGGTCTTCAACGGTTGAGATATTTACTTCGGGAGAATCAAGGAGATTTAAGACAGTATAAAGAGTGGTGGTTTTGCCCGAACCGGTTGGTCCGGTAACGAGAATCATTCCCAAGGGTTTTTTAATATTTCTTTTTACTATTTCTAGGCTGCTTGGCTGAAACCCAAGCTGTTCAAGATTCAGGATTTGCGCTTTTTCATTAAGGAGGCGCATGACAATTTTTTCTCCGTCAAAGATTGGGATGATTGAGACACGAAAGGATATTTTATATTCTTCATTAGATATTTTAAATCTCCCGTCTTGTGGCAATCTATGCTCATCAACTTTCATGCTGGCTAAAATTTTTATTCTGGCAATAATTCCGGCTTGTACGTTTTTAGGCAGAGTCATAACATTATGGAGAATGCCATCAATGCGATAGCGGACAATAATATCTTTTTCTTCCGGTTCAATATGAATATCGCTGGCTTCCTGAAAAATGGCATACTCAAGCAGGGTGTCAACGATTCTGACAACCGGGAGATCTTCAGCTAATTTTTTTAATTTTTGGCCTTTATCTTTTGGGTCGTCTTCAGCAATTTGCTTATTTTTAGTTAGATAATCAAATTCAGCCTTTAAATTTTTATGATATTGTTTTAAACAATCTTTTATATTTTCCGGGGTGGTTAAATTTATTTTTGGTTCAAGTTTGGTTTTTTTCTTAATAAATTCAAAAATTTCCAGGTTATCGGGGTTTATAGTTGCTATTTTAATTTGTTTATCGTCTTTATCAAAGGCAATTAAATTGTGAGTGGTGGCAATCGGTTCGGGAATACTAAAAAGTATATCCTTGCGTATGGTTTGACCCTTAAGATTTACAAAAGGAATTTTAAAGAATTGGGCCGCACTCTCGTACAGGGAAAGCAGAGTAATAACTTTTTTTTCAATTAAATAATTTTCAATTTTTTTGCCGCTACTTTCCGCTTTTTTGGCGAATTTATCAAATTCTTTCCTTGACAAGATATCAGCTTTTTCCAATATGTTTTTTATTTGTTTTTTTGTAAGCATAGTATTTATAAGAAGCGGTTTTAAGAATTAACGCACATTATAATTTTAAGTCATAAATTATTAATTTATAATAATTTCTTTTAACATTATTATATTATACCATAATTTTTTTATTAAAAACAATTTGATATTTTTGTTAGGCTTTAAATTTTAGCTAAAATATGGTACAGTAATAATATAAATTTTGTAATTTAGCAAAAGGAGGCGTGGCCATAATTACAAGTAGTTGATTTTATTAGTTATAATTTTCAATGTTTAATTTATCAAAAATTTATAATAATACTTGTTTATTTTCCCAGAAATTTAGAGATATTTTTTTAAATATATTCAGTTTTTTGTATATTAGAATATATTTAATATTGCTTTTGGGTTTTAATGCGTTTATTTGGTTTACGGCTTATTATATTAATATAAATGTGAGCCAGGATTTGGTTATATTACATTATAATGTGAATTTTGGCGTTGATTTGATCGGGAATGTGAATAAAATATATATTATCCCTTTATTGGGTTTAATAATTATTATTTTGAATTTTATTTTATTGTTTATTTTTTCAAAATATAAATATTTTAATTTCGTTGCCCATTTATTACTGATAACTTGTTTAATAAGCAGTTTATTTTTGATTTTAGCTCTTTCGTCTATTTATTTAATTAATTTTAGATAACTTACAAATTTACAAATAATAAATTACAACCATTTACCATTATTTACTATAATTTACAATTAATTACATTTTTAAAAAAGTAATTTGTGGTAATTTATGGTAAATAAGTAAAAAATAGTAATAATAAATCTATATTTATGACTGATTTTTATATTATTAGAATTTTTTTATTAACTACTCTGGCTTTTATTTTTGCCATCGCCTGGACGCCCATATTAACCAATATTTTATATAAATATAAGCTGGGCAAGCAGATAAGAGATAATGGAGCCACCCCATTGTATTCTAAAATGCATGCTCACAAGGCCGGTACGCCGACCATGGGAGGAATTCTTATCTGGCTGACGGTGTTGATTTTTATTTTATTATTCTATTGTTTGGCAAAATTTTTACCCTGGGATATTTTTAAAAATTTAGATTTTTTATCAAGGGGCCAGACCCTTTTGCCTTTAGGCGTTTTAGTGGCTACTGCCCTGGTTGGTTTATTTGATGACTGGCTGGATGTTAGCGGTAAAGGCGTTTTGAGAGGAGGCGGATTTACGGTTAAGTATCGCTTGGCGGTTTATACAATAATAGCGATTATTGGCGCTTTATGGTTTTATTTTAAGCTTGATTGGGATGTCTTTCATGTTCCTTTTGTCGGTAATTTTCAATTAGGTTGGTCTTATATTTTAATTTTTATTTTTGTTATTGTCGCGACGGCCTTTTCCGTTAATGAAACTGACGGCCTTGATGGCTTGGCCGGCGGCGTTTTACTTACTTCTTTTGGGGCCTACGGAGCTATTTCTTTTATTTTAGAAAGATATGACCTGGCTACATTTTGCGGAGTTATTGTCGGCGCGCTTTTGGCTTTTTTATGGTTTAATATTATTCCGGCCAGATTTATTATGGGTGATACCGGCGCTATGAGTCTGGGCATAACTCTGGGCATAATTGCCATGCTTACCAACAGCGTTTTAATTTTGCCTATTATTGGTTTTATTTTTGTTATAGAGTCAATTTCAGTAATTATTCAAATATTATCAAAAAAATTAAGAGGCGGTAAAAAGATTTTTTTATCAACTCCGATTCATCATCATTTTGAAGCCAAGGGCTGGCCAGAACCGAAAATAGTGATGCGTTTTTGGGTTATTGCCGGTGTAACCGCCGCTATCGGTTTAATTGTATTTTTGTTGGATAAAACAATGTAATCTCCTACAAATTTACTAATTTACGAATTACGAATTTACAAATATTATATAAAACGTTTGATATAGCATTTGTAAATTTGTATTTTATTTGTAATTCGTGGGATTATATGTCAACTTTAAAACAAGCAATAAATAAATTATTTAGTCCCAGAAGCGGAGAGCATGGGCCAGACAGAAATTTAATAATAGCAACCGGAATTATTATAGTTTTTGGGATTATTATGCTTTCCAGCGCAACCTCTGTTAAGGCTTATTTAGAACATGGTAGCAGTTATTTTTATTTTAAGCGGCAGCTGTTCGGTTTGGCTCTGGGGCTTATTGCGTTTTGGTTTTTTTCGCGTGTAGATTATCGTTTTTGGAAAAAATATGCTATTTGGTTTTTGGCTTTTTCAATATTACTATTAGTTTTGGTTTTTATCCCCGGGTTAAGCGCTACCTATGGAAAAGCGCGTAGCTGGATAGAAGTATTCGGGTTTTCACTTCAGCCGTCTGAATTTGTTAAAATTTTTTTTCTTCTTTATTTGGCAACCTGGCTTGAAAACAGAGAAAAAAAACTTCACGATGTCTCGCAGGGCATAGGTCCATTTGTTGTAATTTTAGGTTTAATCGGTTTTTTAATGATTTTGCAACCTGACGTAGGAACCCTGTCAATAATCGCCATAACCTCATTGTTGGTTTATTTTGTCGGCGGCGGCAAGATTATCCATATAATAACAATATTAATTATTGGCGGCTTAATTTTTTCATTGATGATTTATATGAAGCCATATCAAATGGATAGATTTAAGTGTGTATTTGATCCATCATTCAGTAGCGATGATAAATGTTACCAGACAAACCAGTCGTTAATTGCTGTCGGCTCAGGCGGTTTTTTCGGCCGAGGGCTGGGTGAAAGTCGGCAAAAATTTATGTATCTGCCGGAAGTGGAGGGAGATTCAATTTTTTCCGTTATTGCGGAAGAAACCGGGTTTATTGTTTGCAGTTTATTGGTTGTTTTATATATTTATATTTTTTATCGCGGCTATTTAATTTCAAAATATGCGCCGGATAAATTCGGTCGTATTTTAGCCTTAGGTATAGTTAGCTGGATAAACATACAGATGTTTTTAAACGTCGGAGGCATGATTAATATTGTTCCGATGACCGGTTTGCCTTTGCCGTTTATCAGTTATGGCGGTTCGGCTATTTTATCATCCTTGATTGCCATGGGAATTTTAGTTAATATCAGTAAGCAGACTAGATTAAACGGGGGATAAAAATAAAAAAGTCTTGCATTTTTTGGCAAGACTGACGAGTTCGTTAAATATCGTTTATTTGTTTGTTGTATAGAGGAATTTTGTTAATAATAAAACTTATTAAAATAGATATTAAAATTATTGTTAAGATGCCGGCAATTCCAATATTTAAATTAACAAAAATATCTTTAATGAAATAATTAATAGCTGTTGCCGATATTTCTAAGACAGAAACTGCCCCTAAAATAAAAAAAATATTTAGGTACTCGTAAAGAGTTTTTGGGCTGGTAATTCCTTTTAAAAAAGTATATAAAAGAAAACCAAAGCCAAAAAAATAGATATCGCCAAACCAAGTTCTCCCTTGCCCCCCGATTTTAGGAGCGCAGTAAATTGAGAATAGCAGATAAAAAATAAAAACAGTTATTGATATTAGGCCAGCTAGACCACCTTTTAAAAGATCTTTAAGTAATTTTTGTAAGACCATTTTTCCCTCCTTTGCTAATTTTGGTTATGATTTTATGATAACAAAAAGAGAAGAAAAAGTAAAGAAAATTGTTTTATCCGGAGGCGGGACTGGCGGGTCAGTCTCGCCGCTTTTAGCTGTGGCCAAAGAGTTGGAAAGATGTAAAGGTAATAATAATTATAAATTTTTTTGGCTGGGGACATATAAAGGTCTGGAAAAAGAAATGGTTAAAAAGGCCGGGATTAAATTTAGGGCAATATGTTCAGGTAAACTGCGGCGTTATTTCAGTTTTAAAAATTTTATTGACCCGTTTTTTATAATAATCGGGTTTTTTCAGGCCATAGCCATATTAATAATTTGGCGGCCGAATTTGGTAATGAGCGCCGGCAGTTTTATTAGTGTCCCGGTTGCCTGGGCCGCTTGGATTTTGTGCGTTCCGATATTAGTTCATCAGCAGGACGTGCGTCCCGGACTGGCCAATAAATTAATAGCGCCCTTTGCCCGCATTATTACAGTAACCTTTAAAGAGTCTTTAAAAGATTATGGGAAGAAAGCGGTTTGGACGGGGAACCCGGCTCAATTATCAATTACGAATTATCAATTATCAATTAAGGAAATATTTGATAAATTTAATTTAAAAATAGGTTTGCCAATAGTGCTGGTTGTCGGAGGTGGAACAGGAGCGATGGCGATAAATGAGTTAGTTTGGCAGAATTTGGATGAATTAACTAAATTTTGCCAGGTTATCCATATTTGTGGGAAAAACAAGAAAACACAAAAACACAAAAACACGAAAACAAATTATTATTTATTTGATTTTTTAGAACCCAAGAAGATGGCGGAGGTTTTGCAAATCGCTGATGTGGCGGTATCGCGTTGCGGTTTGGGACTTTTAACTGAATTGTCATATTTAGGAAAACCGGCTATTTTAATTCCAATTCCGGATACACATCAGGAAGATAATGCGCAAATTTTTAAAGCCAAAGAAGCAGCCATTGTTTTGTCTCAAAATAAATTGATTTCTAAAGAATTAGCCGGTAATATAAAAAAATTGTTAGATGATGAAGCGTTACGTAGCAAGTTACGTAACAACATTAGGAATGTTATTAAAAGAGGCGCCAACAAGGAGATAGTAAATATAATAAAACGCATAACGCATAACGTATAACAATATGATTAGTTGCGATTTAATTATAAAAGGAAAATATGTTTTGCCAATGAATTCAGAGTTGGACGTTATTAAAGATGGCTTGGTTGTCGTATCCGGAAATAAAATAGTTAATATTGGCAGACAATCTGATTTAGAGAATAAATATAAAGCAGACGAGGTGATTGATGTCGGCAACAGCATTGTTATGCCCGGGTTAATTAATACCCATACTCATGCGGCTATGGTTTATTTTCGCGGTTTGGCTGATGACCTGCCTTTGAAAGAGTGGCTGGAAGATTATATTTGGCCGGCCGAAGCAAAGTATGTGAAACAAGATTTTGTTAAAAAAGCCAGCCGGTTGGCCTGTCTGGAAATGATAAAATCAGGCACGACCTGCTTTAATGATATGTATTTTTTTGAGGAAGAAACTGCTTCTGTTTCGGAAGAAGCTGGAATTAGAGCTATAATTGGCGAAACTATTCTTAATTTTCCAACTCCGAGTTATAAAACTCCGGCCGATACTATAAAAAAAACAGAAGAATTAATAAATAATTTTTCTGACAATGAATTAATTTCAGTAGCTTTTGCTCCGCATTCAATCTATACTTGTTCAAAAGATATTCTGGAAAAAGTTAAAAGTATATCTGGCAATAAAAAATTAATGCATATCCATGTCAGCGAAACCAAAAAAGAAGTTGATGATTGTAAAAAGGAACACGGCAAATCACCGGTTGAATATTTAGATAAAATTGGTTTTTTGGATAAAAATGTGATAGCGGCTCATAGTGTTTGGCTTAGTCAAAATGATTTGGAAATTTACAGGAAAAGAGGCATAAAAGTAAGTCATAATCCGATTAGCAATATGAAATTGGCTTCCGGCATTATGTCGGCGGCTGAAATGATAGATAATAATATTATAGTTGGTTTGGGTACGGACGGGGCCGCCAGCAATAATACCCTGGATTTATTTTCCGATATTAGGACCTGCGCCTTGCTTCATAAAGTCAATAAATTAGAGCCGACCGCTACCAATGCCCGCCAGGTGATTGGTATGGCCACCATAAATGGGGCGCGCACTCTTGGTTTGGAGAAAAAAATCGGCTCATTAGAAAAAGGCAAGCAAGCGGATATTATTACTGTTAATTTAAATAAGCCGCATTTAACTCCGATTTATAACCCCTATTCCCATTTGGCTTATTGCGTCAACGGAGAAGATGTTAATGACGTAATAATTAACGGCAAGGTGGTGATGCGAAATAGAGAAGTTAAAACGATTGATGAGGAAAAGGTTTTGGCTGAAGCCAGAAAATTTAGAATTAAAAATTAGCAATTACGAATTATGGATTTATCCAAGATAAACCGCCGTTATAATCCCGCAAGCGGGATCAGCGGGGCAAGAAATATATATATGATTGGGATAAAAGGCGTGGGCATGACTATGCTGGCGCAGTATTTGGCTGAAAATGGTTTTAAAATAAGCGGCTCTGATGTAAAAGATAAATATATGACTGACGAGGTTTTAAAAAGTTCCGGAATTAAAGTTATGGAAAAATTCAGCCCGGAAAATATTCCTAAAGAGGCTGATTTAATTATTTATTCAACCGCCTATAATGCCGAGACTAATATTGAGGTGGCCGAAGCTTTAAAAAGTAAAATAAAAATTTTAACTTACGCCGAGGCTTTAGGAAAAATATTTAATCAGAAATATGGTATTGCCGTTGTCGGCTCTCATGGCAAAACAACCACCACCGCCTGGCTGGGATATGTTTTAGAAAAAGCCGGGCTAGGACCGAATGTAATGGTTGGCGCCCGGGTGTCACAGTTTAAGGGAACATCGCTGGTAGGCCCTTCTGATTATTTAGTGGCTGAAATTGACGAATATCAAAATAAATTAAAATATTTTAATCCCAAGATGGTTTTATTAAATAATATTGACTATGACCATCCGGATTTTTTTCCCAGCCAGGATGATTACAGGCAGGTTTTTGTTGAATTTATAAAAAAGATTCCGTCTAGCGGATTTTTAATTGCCAATAATGATGATAAAATTACCAAAAGTATTTCCCAAGTAAATTGCCGGGGCAAAGTAATTACTTACGGCCTTGAAGAAGTGGCTGATTATATAGCTTATGATATTAAAGAAGTCGGTAATAAGCAATTTTTTAAAGTAAAATTTGGGGTGGATGACGATGAGAATAATGAAGAGTTGAAAAAAAAGACACTTGGTGTCCGCGGACACCAAGTGTCCAGAGAGGGGGACTTGCTTGGTGATTTTTCTATTAGCTTAATCGGTAAGCATAATATTTCCAATGCTTTAGCGGTTATTGCCGCCTGCGTTGAATTGGAAGTTAAACTGGTTGATATAAGAAAATATCTTGAAGAATTTAAAGGGACGGCGCGCCGGATGGAAATATTGGGAGAATTTCGCGGTGCGACAATTATTGACGATTATGCTCATCACCCGACTGAAATTAAGGCCGTTTTAGCCGGAGTGCGCCAATTATATCCGAAAAATAATCTGCGGGTTATTTTTCACCCCCATACTTATACCCGCACTAAAGCGATGCTTAATGATTTTAGTAAAAGTTTTAATTTGGCTGATGAGGTAATTGTCCTGGATATTTACGGCAGCGCCAGAGAGGAACAAGGCGGCGTGCATAGCAAAGATTTAGTTAAAAAAATTGTAGAGACGCATGGCAATGCGTCTGTACAATATATTCCCACGCTTAAAGAATGTGAAAAGTATTTGCGGGAGAATATTGAAAGAGATGATATTGTATTATTAATGGGAGCTGGTGATGTTTTTCGGATAGGGGAGAATTTAGTAAAAAGTTAGAAATAAATAAAAAAATAAAATAAGCAACCCGAATCCTTGAGAGGGTTCGGGTTGCTTCGTTGAGTTATTAATCTAAAATTTTGTAACATTTAAGCTAATTTTACCCAGCCACTTGAAGTGTTTTACATTTTTTTAGATAATTTTAGGTAGATATTTTTATTTAATTTTAGCATTATTACTGTAATAAAGGGGCGAGGTAAACGTATAAATATTAAAGGGGATGAGACATCCCCCCTTTTTGTGTTTATGTTATTGCCTTCGGTAAGCCCCACTATCCCGCCCCTCGCGAGGAGCGGGAGGGCACATCCGAATGTTATTGTGAATATGAAGAAAAAGGCAACAAAAAATAAAAATAAGGCGGATATAAGGGGTTTTTGGTCAAGATTATGGGAATTATTAACGCCCTTACAAAAGCGGATGAAAATTTTGTTGGGTTTTATATTGGTTGTTGAGGCTTTTAATTTGGTTGGGCCGTATTTTTTAAAATTAATAATTGATAACTTAACTAATTTTTCGGTTGATAAAATTTTACCGATTGTATATCTGGCTGTTTTAATGTTTTTAAGCGAACAATTTACCTCGTTATTAAATTATTATAAAGACAAGATAGTATTCAAATTATTGGTTAAAACCGAATATTATTTACCGGTTGAAGCGGAAAAGAAGCTGGTTTATTTGTCTTTAAGTTATCATGAAAAAGAAAATACCGGCAATAAAATTATTAAAATTGAGCGCGGTTTGCAAAAAATTACCGATCTAATGGCCAATATGTCATGGGAAGTGGTGCCAACACTGGTGCAATTGGTTATGACCTTAATTGTTTTAATTATTGTTGATTGGCGGCTCGGTTTATCGTTTATATTTTTTGCCCCTTTGTTTATTTTTATAACCTATAAAGTAAATAAGGGTTTGTCGCCGTTACGCAAACAAAGACATAAAAATTATGAGACTGCTTCAGGGAAGATGGGGCAGTCAATCATTAATATAAATACAGTCAAATCTTTTGTTCAGGAAAAAAGAGAGGTAAAGGAATATAGCTTAATTAAAAACATAATTAAAATTAATGAGATTAAAGAACATTTTCGGATGCTTAGATTCGGACTGGGAAGGAATTTAGTAATTGACCTCGGGCGTATTTCAATTTTGCTTTTAGGCGTATATTTTATCTGGCAGAATAATATGAGTATCGGTACTTTGGTTTTTGTTATTACGCTTTCGGAAAAAGCCTATTTTTCCCTTTGGCGCTTGTCCCGTTTTTATGACCGGGTTGAAGAAGGGGCGGAAGCGGTTAATCGGTTTGTTAAATTATTAAATGAAGAAGTAGACATTAAAAATCCTAAAAACGGCTTTAAGCCGGATGGCATGGTCGGACAGATTGAATTTAAGAAGGTAAATTTTAGATATGAGAAAGATAGCGGTCTGGCTTTAAAAAACATAAATTTAAATATCAACTCCGGCTGTGTTACCGCCTTGGTTGGGCCTTCCGGCGGAGGCAAAACCACGGTCGCCCGGATGATTTACCGCCATTATGACCCGCAGTCAGGCCGGGTGCTTTTGGATGGCAAGGATTTGAAGGCCTATGATTTATACGGCTTTAGGAAGTTTATTGCCATTGTGCCGCAGGAAGTGGAAATTTTTGACACCAGCGTGCGCGGCAATATTTCTTATGCCCGTTCCGGCGCCAATTTTCAGGAGATAAAAGCAGCTGCCCGGATCGCCAACGCCGAGGAGTTTATTGATAAGTTGTCAAAAAAATATAATACCTTAGTGGGCGAAAGAGGCATTAAACTGTCCGGCGGGCAGAGGCAGAGAATAGGAATCGCCCGGGCAATATTAGCTAATCCCAAAATTTTAATATTTGACGAGGCCACTAGCAACCTGGACAGCTACAGCGAAAAGTTGATTCAGGGAGCGATTGAAAAAATTAGGAAAGGCCGTACTATAATTATTATTGCCCATCGTTTAAGCACGATTAAAAGAGCTGATAAAATTATTGTTTTGGAAGAGGGGCAAGTGGTTGACCAGGGCAGTCATTACGAATTAGCCCAAGCCGGTGGTGGACTTTACGCTAAGCTATTGAAGTTGCAGAAGATGGGAGATGTGGAGTGAGTTGGGGAATTAGGTAATTAGGATATTAGATATTAGGTAATTAAGAAATAAGCAACCCAAACTCTTTTAAGGATTCGGGTTATTTTATTAAAAGAACAAGACACTTGGTGTCTGCAGACACCAAGTGTCTAGCAATCTGTCTTCTTTAGTTTTAAAATAAAAAAAGACCCGGATTTGCAAAAAGCGCAAATCCGGGTGCGGGCTTATTTGTATTTGAGCCAATGGTTCACCCAAATTATTGACTCTGACTCTTTTTGAGTCTTTTCAACTTCTCCTCCTTCCAAAATTTTGTCTAAGGATTTTTTGAGGGCTTCCGCGTCATTTGATAAGCCGACAATATATCCCAAACAATCAGGAGGAGGCGGAAAGTCAACATCCGCCATATTATCAGGGCTCATTAAGAGCCCTATTTCTGATACGAGTTTATTGTCCCCACCAAGGCTAATGGCGCCCCAGAAGAAACTATCTCTGGCCGAATAGATAAAATTTAGGAATTGTTTTAGTTCCCCGCTCTCGTCTTCGGGGTGATAAAGAATCCCGTACCATTCTTCCTCGTCAGCTATATTTACTTCATAAACCTTGTCGCTGACAAATTCAAGGTCGGGATTATCATATCCATCTCTCGGGTGATAATGGTAATTAAAGATTTTTACCTTACCCCCATCCTTGATTTTTTTTTCCTCATCAAGAATATCAATAAGTTGACTTTTGATTTCTTGCAAGGATTCCCCCTTAAATATTTTGCCCCTGGAACCATTAATGATTCCATTATATTTGAAGAGGATTGCAATTTTCACAGGAGAATCAAGGGGGATTTTGTGTTCTACACAGTCTTTTTCCCACCATTGGCCCAATTTTTCAGGAATCCAAATAGTCCCGATGGGGCCTATCTGTTGATCCCTATAATAATCAACTTTGACCTTTTTTCCCAATATGTCTATATAATCGGGAGCTAAGGCTTCAATTTCCATTATCTCAGCCTTAGATGGCTCGGGGAGATTCATGGTAAGAATTTCACTATCCGTCTTACCTAACCTGATAGCTTCTCCAACCATGTCCCTGATAAATTGCCTAGTAGGTTCAGGGAATTTTCCGCCCCTTCGCCATAAGGCCTCCAAGTTTTTTATCTGTTCTTTGCACCTTTCTAATATCAAATCAGAAAGATTGTTAATTTTTTCAGTGTTTTTTTGCGCCGAAAAAGTTTCTTTTCGGCACCAAACAAAGGCCTTGGGACCTTTTTTACCCTCTACGGAATTAAAAATTATTTTTTCACCCGTCTCTGGATATTTATCTAAAAATATAGCCCCAGAACGGTGAAAAAAGAAACTTCTTCCGTTGTCGGTTTTGATAAATCCAAAACCTTTTTCAGGAAAAAATTTTTCCACAATACCTTCTATCATCTTTCTTTCATTTATTTTTTTCATTTTTTCCTCTCCTTTAAAAAAGATTTTTTTGGCTTGACGGACACTTTTCTCATATTGAGTTTGGTTTCCGCTTTGCCAGTTGCAGGCATCCAATCTTGCGGCGGCTTTTTGCAGCTCTTGCAAGACTGGGGCGACATTGGCATTACCTTGCCCAGAGGTAATAACCTCCCGAATTAATTCATAAGCTGACAATCCCGGAAGTAGATTATCAGACTTTTTCAAGCGGTCCATACGGCACCCTCCCTTTGAAAAAGAATTTAGTTGCTGTTCCGGCCATACGGTCCGGTTATTTCTGCCAACAGGCAAGAAAACAACTGCCACGGAAGTAGTTATAAACAAGCTAAAAATAGCTAACTTATAGCTACTTCCGTAGGTATTTAGTTGTAATGAATATTTTTAAGTATTATATTAATATAGCATATTATTATTCTGTCAATAGTGCTTTATTTTTTTAGATTTGATAAAATAGAGGTAAGTATAGTCAAGGTTAAATAATTTATAACCTATAACTTATAACTCGTGTTAAAATTTATGTCCGTCAGTTATGTGTTATAGGTTATAAGTTATATTTGAGGGGGATAGCCACAATGCCAATTGAACAAAAAATAAAACAGAATATTTCCCTAGCGCCTTTTACCACTTTTAAAATCGGGGGACCGGCCAAATTTTTTATTGAAGTTAATTTAAAAGAGGAATTAGCGGATGTTTATGAATGGGCAAAAGAAAAGAAAGAAGAAATTTTTGTTTTGGGTGGCGGCAGCAATATATTAGTTAATGACAAGGGAGTTGACGGCTTGATTGTTAAAATAGCCAACAATAATATTACCGTTCATGGCGAAAGACTGGACTGTGGAGCCGGAGTCAGTCTATCCAGAGCCGTTAGTCTGGCGGCCAGCAGTAATTTGAGCGGGCTGGAATGGGCAGCCGGAATTCCCGGAGCAACGGTCGGAGGAGCGGTTGTCGGCAATGCCGGCGCTTTTAATTCGTCTGTTTCTGGGATTATTGAAACCGTGGCCGTATTTAATATAAAAAAGAAGCGTCTGGAAACTTTTAGCAATAAAGATTGTAGGTTTAATTATCGGGAAAGTATTTTTAAAAATAATTTTACGTATTTAGTTTGGCAGGCGATTTTAAAAATGAGGCCGGCCGGTAAAGATGAAATTAAAAAGTTAATGGAAAAATATTTGGAATTTCGAAATAATCGCCAGCCTAAATTGCCCAGCGCCGGCTCGGCGTTTAAAAATTTAGCAATCGTTGACCTGCGTAAAGACAATTCTAATTTAGCGGATTTGGCCGATAACGAAGGCAAAATAAAAAAAGGAATGGTGGGAGCGGGTTGGTTAGTTGAAATGGCCGGACTGAAAGGAAAAACTATTGGTGGAGCAAAAGTCAGCCTGGAACACGCCAATTTTATTATTAATACCGGCCGGGCCACTTCAGCTGACGTGGCCATGTTAGTAAGTTATATTAAACAGCAGGTTAGAAACAGATTTAAAGTTCAGCTCAGGGAAGAAGTTCAATATTTAGGATTTTAAAATATTAATTTAAGTGGAATGATAATTGACAGAATATGAAATATTTGCTATAATGGTAATATAATAAAAAAACAAAAACAAAAATAAAAAATGAGAATAAACACACAAGCCAATAATATTGACTATAATTTTATTGGTTGGAAATCATACAATATAATAAAAAAGAAAGCAATGGAGCAGAAGTTCAGCTGGTCTGGACTTTTACTTAGTTTGTCCATTGCTTTTTTTGTTGTCATAATTAGCGCTCAGGCCTTGAATTTTTTTTATAATTCGGTCCAGTCGGCCCAAAGGCATGAATATTTTTTAAAGCAGAAAGTTTATTATTTGGAAGCCGGTGAGCACATAAATCAATCAGCTCAAGACAATCTTCATAAATTAAAAATTTGCGTCACCAGACATGTTTAATATTTGGTCGGAAAAATAGTTTTATATAATTAATTTATAAATGTAGCCAAGACAAAAATCGCTACAGATAAAATGTTCTTTGCAAAAAATGTTTTTATTATTAAATAAAAAATTATGACATGATGAAAACTTGGGCTTTATTGACTTGGCTAAACCTGCAAAAAGACCGGGTGGTTTTGTTAATAAAGCCCTCCCTTTCTTGGTTTATCGGCTTTTTAAGCGGTCGGTAATTCAAGCATGGGGATTAAAAAGTGCTACGGTTAAGACAGCCATAGCGCTTTTTAGTTTGATTAAAGGAAGTATTAAAATAATTCATCAAGGCGGGCAATAATCAAAATATTTAACAACACTCCAATATTTAATTAGATGGGAAAAAGGAGCTGGAGCTCCGGGTACCAGGAGCTCCAGCTCCTTGTTAAAACAACGTAAAACTTGCGATATTAAAATAATATTGGTAAACTAAAATCACGTTAATACACGTTAATATAAGAGGTTCTTCGGAAAATATTGTAGATAGTTTTTCAATTCATTTTTTTTGTTTTTAAGGAAAATAAGAATAAAAAGATAAATAAGAAAAATAAGAAGAATTACCCAATACAGCTTTAAACCATTTCTTCTCGTTCTTATTTTTCTTATTTATCTTATTTTTTAATAATATGCAGGAACAAATAAGCACAATTTTATTGGTATTATTATTTTTTGGCTTAATAGCCGTTATTTGGCTTTTACTGCGTAAAAAAGATAGTGGAGGCGATGAGAAGTTAATTACTATGATGGAAAAATTGTCGCAATTAGCCGAGCAAAATAAGGAACTGAGGGAAGCAATGGATTCTAAATTATCCGAAACTCATAAAGCTACGCAGGCGCAGTTCGGCCAGGCCACTAAAATTATTCAGGGTATAACCGGACAGTCCGCCAAATTAATAACCGAAGTAACGCAAAAATTAACCAAATTGGATGAAACCAATAAGCAGGTAATAAATTTTTCCGCCCAATTACAGAATCTGCAGGATATTTTAAAAAATCCGAAACAGCGCGGCGTTTTGGGTGAATATTATTTGGAAGAGACTTTAAAAAATGTTTTGCCGCCCAATTCCTATCAAATGCAGTACGGCTTTAAAGACGGTTCTATTGTTGACGCCGTCGTGTTTGTTAAAGAAAAAATTATTCCGATTGACTCAAAATTTAGCCTAGAAAATTATGAGAAATTGTTAAATATAAAGGATATTGAAACTAGAGAAAAATATGAAAATCTTTTTAAGCAGGATTTAAAAATTAGAATTGATGAAACTAGTAAATATGTTAAACCGGCTGAAAATACTATGGATTTTGCTTTTATGTTTATTCCTTCGGAAGCGATTTATTATGATTTATTGGTTAATAAAGTCGGGGCGGTTAAAGTTAATACTCGTGATTTAATTGAATATGCCTTTAAGGATAAGCATGTTATTATTGTTTCTCCTACCTCCTTTTTGGCTTATTTGCAAACCGTACTTCAAGGATTAAGAGCTTTACAAATAGAGGAAAGCACTAAAACAATAAGGGCAAATGTTGAAAAGCTTAGTCGACATATTTTAAATTATGAAGATTTTATGAAGAAACTTGGTGTGAGCATGTCAACAACTGTTAATCATTATAATAATGCTTATAAAGAATTTGGAAAAATTGATAAGGACGTTGTAAAGATAACCGAAGGCGAGGTTAAAGTAGAACCTATGATTTTAGATAAACCAAAAATGGAAGAGTGAATCCATCTTTGCGTTAGAGGGCAAGATGTTAGTTATTTAAATTCGTATATGCCCTATTTGTAGTGGGGCTTTTTCACGCCTGCCCGCCCCTCGGAGGGCTAGTGAAAAATAACATAAAGTTATGAATATTATTAATAATGGTAAAACAAAAAATTTAGAGAAAGCGATTGCGGAGGTGATTGCTTTTTTTGATTTATTTGATTATCCCTTGACTGCTTTTGAAATTTGGCGGTTCTGCCGGATTGAAAGCAAATTAGCGGAAATTATTATTGTACTGGACAATAATAATGATGCGGGTTTTTTAAAAATAATTGATTCGCTTGAAGGATTTTATTTTTTAAGCGGCCGGGATAGTATAATAAAAATAAGAAAAGACCGATATAATTATACTGATAGAAAATTCAAACGGGCGATAATGATAACAAAAATTTTTAAAATTATTCCCTGGCTTAAAATGATAGCGGTTGGAAATCTAATCGGGTTGCATAATTTAAAAGATAAAAGCGATATTGATTTATTTATTGTGACCGAGAAGGGAAGGATTTGGCTAAGCCGGTTTTTTTGCATTCTGATTACAAAATTTTTGGGTTTAAGGCCGAGTCCGGGCAGGGAGCGCGATAAAATTTGTTTAAGTTTTTTTGTTAGCGAAGAAAGACTGGATTTAAGAGAGCTAATGCTTGGCAATAATTTAGAGAATTTTACAACCGCTTTCAGGAATAAAGATATTTATTTTATTTATTGGTTGGCCGGGTTAGCGCCGATTTATAACCAAGGCGGCATTTATAAAAAATTTGTTGATGCTAATAACTGGATTAAGGTTTATTTGCCTAATTGGCAGCCGGGCGAGCCGAATTACAACCGGCAGGCCGGTCGGGGTTTTTCAAAATTTTATCATGACGTGGTTGATATGCTGTCGGGCGGGACGGAAAAAATATTTACTAAAATACAGCTAAAATTAATGCCGTTGAAATTAAAAGAAATTATTAATAAGGATACCAGAGTGGTAGTGAATAATAAGATTTTAAAGTTGCACGTCAAGGACAGGCGGGAAGAATATAGGGAAAAATTTAATAAAAAAATTGTTGAAATTTTACAATAAAAAAAGGCAATACTTGGTATTGCCTATAAATGGAAAGTTTATTCGGTCTCGGTTAAGGGTAGGATTTTCGGGTCAGGCTTTTCCGGGTTGTCGTATTTAACCAAGGCTATGTCAGCCAAAAATAGTTTGATAAATAATGTGGCCACAAAATCAATAAATATGGGCTTAATGTTTATTCCTCTGATTATATTGTGGTCACTACCTGTTGTATAGTCTGTTATTATTATTTCTAAATTATCAAATCGGTGAGAACAGGGGTCGGTTATTGATTTGATAAAGTCTGCCCAAAATATTTTCTGTTTTCCTTTACTGTATAGCTTTGTATGAAGTCCGTGAAGAAAGTAAATAATAGCTGGAAAAGATACAAGCGCTGGTTTTACACCCAAGAAGTGTCCTATTATTATTTTTAAATCATTAGTAGAAATTTCTGATTTTTTATAATAGCCTTTTGCATAAAACAGCAAATGCCTTTCCATTTCTGTTAATTTGATTCCGGCCATTTTTGCCCTCCTTGGATAATATTAAAGGTCAATAATATTTAAATTAAATATATGATTATTCTTTAGAGAATTTATTATGTTAGCAAAAGAAAGCAAAAATGTTAATATTAAAAAAATAATTGAATATGGATTATATTTGTTGGTTTTTTTGCTTCCCTGGCAGACGCGCTGGATTATTCGGGCTGGAGAGATTAATGGCGGCTATAATGAATATTTAACAATAAGTTTGTATGGGATAGATATTTTGTTATTTATTGTTATATTGTTATATTGTTATATTGCTATAAAGAGAAATTATTCCAAATTTCAAACAATATCCGATATCCAATATTTAATAACCTGGCTGTTTATCGCTGTTTTGGAGTTATTCGCTTTTATTTCCATATTTTTTGCCGATGATAAAATTTTGGCTTTATATCGGTATGGGGTGTTATTACTGGGAATTGGTTTGTTTTGGTTGGTGGTGAGTGTTCGTTATAACAAAGTAAAATTAATTTGGAGTCTTTTGGCCGGAATTTTTTTGCAGGCCAGTTTGGGTATTTGGCAGTTTTTAACTCAATCCGATTTCGCCTGCAAATGGCTGGGAATGGCGATACATAATCAGGCCGAATTGGGAGTATCGGTTATTGAAGCTATCGGAGCTGGCGGTGTCGGTGAAAGATGGTTGCGCGCTTATGGTGGACTGGATCATCCGAA
>CAYMCJ010000009.1:19723-26445 GCA_964388985.1 uncultured Gammaproteobacteria bacterium
AAATTTAATAATAGATATTTACTTTTTATTTCTTACTTTTTATTTTTCACTTCATTATTCTTCACTTTTTCCCGCGGGGCATGGATGGCTTTAATTGTTGGTGTGATGTTAATATTGTTTTTAACGATTTTTAAGAAAGATTTAATAAAACAAAAGGAAATTTTAAAAATAATTTTATTTTTCGGTATTTTAGTTTTTATTTTAGCCAGCCAATTCAGACCTTTGCTGGAAAGCAGACTGTCCAATAATTCCCGCCTGGAAGTTAAATCCAATATTGAAAGAGTGGAATCATTAACAGTCGCTAAAGATTTGATTAAAAAAAATTGGCTGACCGGAGCCGGAATTGGCAATTATGCTTTAGCTCTTAAAAAGCAGGAACCAAACCAGCCGAGTTGGTATTATCAGCCGGTTCATAATGTGTTTTTATTAATTTGGATTGAGATTGGCTTGTTGGGATTATTGGGATATTTGGGATTATTGGGATACTTAACTTGGTTTGGTTTTAAAAATAATCAATACTTGAGTTTGCCAATACTGTCGGCCTTGGTTATAATGATGTTAGTTGACCATTGGCTCTGGAGTTTACATTTCGGAATATTATTTTTTTGGCTGATAGCCGGATTGATTGCCAAAGAAAAAAGTCCAGATAAAATTTAATTTTTTAAAATAAATCATTTTTATGTATAAACAGACGACATTGCCTAACGGCTTAAAATTGATAACCGTACCGATGCGGGGCACCAAGACCGTTACTATTTTGTTAATTGTTAGAACCGGTTCTAAATATGAAAATAAAAAAAACAACGGCATTTCCCATTTTTTAGAGCATATGTTTTTTAAAGGCACAAAAAAGCGGCCAAGCACATTAGCTATTGCTGGCGAGCTGGATGGCGTCGGTGGCGAATACAACGCTTTTACCACCAAGGAATATACCGGCTATTGGGTAAAAGTTGACGGCTCTAAAATTAAATTAGCCGCCGATATTGTAAGTGATATGCTTCTTAATTCAAAGTTTGATTCAGCCGAAATAAACAGGGAAAAAGGGGTTATTATTGAAGAAGTTAATATGTATCATGATAACCCGATGATGCATATTGAGGATGTTTTTGAGCAGTGTTTATACGGTGACAGCCCGGCTGGCCGGGAAATTATCGGACCGAAAAAAAATATCTATAATTTTAACCGTCAGGATTTTATGGATTATTTTAATTCCCAATATTCGGCTGACAACACAATAATTTGCGTGGCTGGAAATATAAAAAACGGTGTTAAAGAAACATTAAATAAATATTTTAAAAAATTTAATAAGCGCGATTTTAAGGGTAAAGAGTCGGTCAAAGAGCAACAGGCAAAACCGAAGGCAAGAGTACATTATAAAAAAACCAACCAAACCACAATTTCTTTGGGGGTAAGGACTTATCCGGTTGGCCATCAGGATGAATTTATTATTAAATTTATGTCTGTTATATTGGGCGGGTCAATGAGTTCGCGTTTATTTACTAATTTGCGCGAGCGGAACGGATTGGCTTATTATGTAAAAACCCAGTCGGAATTTTATACCGATACCGGTTATTTAACCACCCAGGCGGGGGTACCGATTGAAAAGCTGGACAAAGCCATAAGAATAATATTAAATGAGTATAAAAAATTAGTTAAAATTTCGGTAGACAAAAAAGAATTGGTCAAAACAAAAGATTTAATCCGCGGGCGTTCAACCATTCAGCTGGAGTCATCGGATAATATGGCCAGTTATTATGCCCGGCAGGCGGTTTTAAGAAATAAGGTTTTAACTCCGGAAGAATTTTTTAAAAAAATAGAAAATATAACTTTAGCGGACATAAAAAGAGTTGCCGCTGATATTTTTGTAAATAAGGGCTTGAATTTAGCCTTAATTGGGCCCTTTAAGGACAAGAAAAAGTTTGAAAGAATTTGCTATTTTAAATAATTATGTTCATTCAAATATAGTAAGGAGACAATAATGAAATTATCAAAAATAGAAAGGATGATAATAGAATCTTCTTATTGGTTTAAGAAGAGGAAACGCGAAGTTATAATTCTATTTAGTGGTATAAAATCAGCTAAAAAAGTATTGAATGTTGGCTCTGGAAGAATAAATTTAACGAGAAATTTAATACCCGCGAAGACTGGTTTGGTGCTTAATATTGACATTGAAAAATTTTTAAATATTGATTCTATTGCAGATGCGCTAAATTTACCATTTGAAGATAAGGGGTTTGATATTATTGTGTTTCTCAGGGTATTGCATCATATAGACGATTTTTATAAAGCATTAAGAGAGGCACATAGATGTTTAAAGCCAGGAGGGTATATTTTATTTTCCGAGCCATATTCATTATTTGTTTACATACTCAGGTTTTTAGGATTTAACTCTCATCCTAAAAATATTATTATCAACAAAGATATAAATAATTTTGTTAATGACAATAATCTGATAATAACCAATAAATGGAAGAGAATTTTTCTTTTCTATTATGGCTATCAAATCAAAAAATCAGAACAGAAAACGTGACCATAGTGGTTCCGTTTTTTTATTTGCTCAATTTATTATTATTAGGTAATATAAAAATAAGAGAATATAGTTTAAATATGCAGAATTTAATGGAAAATTTAAATAAAGAACAGTTAGAGGCCGTGACTCATAAAAACGGGCCGCTTTTAATCGTGGCCGGGGCCGGAACCGGAAAAACTACCGTAATTACGCAAAAAATTGCCTATACAATTGAGCAGGATTGGGCTAAACCGGAAGAAATTTTAGCTTTAACTTTTACGGAAAAAGCCGCTGGTGAAATGGAAGAACGGGTTGACAGGCTATTGCCGTTGGGTTATCTGGATTTATGGATTTCCACTTTTCATTCGTTTGGCGAGCGGATTTTAAAAGAGCATGGCTTGGACATCGGCTTGCCGGCTGATTTTAAATTATTAAACGAGTTTGAGCAGTATGCTTTAATAAAAAATAATTTGGATAAATTTGACCTTGATTATTATCGGCCATTGGGCAATCCGACTAAATTTATTCAAGCCTTAACAAAGCATTTTTCCAGACTAAAAGACGAAGATATAGAGGCGGATGAGTATTTAAAATATGCAGAAGAATTAAGAGAAAATATGGACAATATGTTGAGTGGCGGGAAAGGTAAAAACAAAAAAATTACTACAACGGCTAATGTAAAAATAACGGGATCCTCACGTCGTCGCTCGCTTCGCTCCGCTCCTCCTTCCTCCAGTAGGGCGGACAAGCAGGATGACAGTGCTTTTACGGAAGAGATTGCAAGCCAAGAAATAGAGCGCATTAATGAAGTGGCCAATGCCTACCATATTTACAATCAGTTGCTTTTAGAAAATAATGCCTTGGATTTTGGGGATTTAATAAATTATACTTTAAGATTATTCAGGAAAAGGCCGGTAATTTTAGAAAAATATAGGCAGCAGTTTAAATATATTTTATTGGACGAATTTCAGGATACAAATTGGGCCCAATATGAATTAATAAAATTATTGGCCAGCCCAAAAAATAATTTGACTGTCGTCGGCGACGATGATCAAAGTATTTATAAATTTCGTGGGGCTTCGGTTTCCAATATATTACAGTTTAAAAAAGATTTTTCCGGTTCAAAACAGGTTTTTTTGGTTAAAAATTACCGCAATAGACAGAATATTTTAGATTTAAGCTATGAATTTATTAAACAGAACGACCCTAATCGGTTGGAATATCAATTAAAAAAATATAATAATAACGTAGAGATGCATGGCTATGTGTCTCAACAGATTTCAAAAAAATTAAAAGCCCAAAAAAAAGGCAAGGGAGTAATTGAAATTATTGAAGGAAGCGATTTGCAGGATGAAGTTAAGTGGGTGGTGGAAAAAATCGCTGATTTAAAAATCAAATCTAAACGCGCCACTACAAATGGCGCACATGCGAATAAAAAAAATGAGGTAAGCCCGCCTTCGTCTGTTGAATCGCGGGACTACGGCGAGGCAAGTTGGAACGATTTTGCGATTTTGGTCAGAGCTAACGAAAGCGCCAAAGATTTTTGCAACGCCTTGGATATGGCCGGACTGCCTTATCAGTTTTTGTCTTCGCGCGGGTTATATGTCAAACCGGTCATAATGGACGTAATTTCTTATTTAAAATTATTGGACGATTATCATGAAAGCCCGGCGGTTTATCGGATTTTAAATTTGCCGGTTTTTGATTTTTTCTATCAGGAATTGATTAATTTAAATTATTTAGCCAGAAAAAAAGCTTGGTCATTGTTTTCCGTTATAGAAGATAAGCGCGGCAAATTTGGCCGACAACTTCAGGGAAAAATAGACAAAGTTTTAAGACTAATAGAAAAGCATACCGTTTTAGCCCGGAATAAAAGCGCCATTGAAGTCATCCTGGCTTTTTTGGAAGATAGCGGGTATTTAAAATATTTGACTTTGCAGGACGAGCAGAAATCACGGGAGACGATTAGTTTATTGAATTACTTTATAAAGAGAGTAAAAAAGTTTGAAACCGGTAGCGATGACAAAAGCGTCAAAGCTTTTTTAGTTGAATTGCAGATGGAAATTGACGCCGGTGAACAAGGTGATTTGCCGTTTGATGTTGACTCCGGTCCGGAAGCCATAAAAATTATGACTGTCCACGGCGCCAAGGGCCTGGAATTTAGATATGTTTTTATTGCTAATTTGGTTGATAAGCGCTTTCCTACGATTGAGCGGCGGGAAGCGATTGAGATTCCAGATGCGTTGGTTAAGGAAATTCTTCCCGAAGGGGATATTCACCTGGAAGAGGAAAGACGTCTGTTTTATGTAGCGATGACGCGCGCGCGTGAGCAGGTTTATTTTTCCTGGGCGCCGGATTACGGCGGCGTACGTCAGAAAAAGCCGTCCAGATTTTTAGAGGAATTAAATTTAATTGAGAAAGGGGCAAAAGGAGCGGACAAAAAAGAAAAATTACCTCGCCTGTCTCGACTGTGCGAGCAGGACGAGCAGGAAATCCAAAATTCTCACCGCCGCAGCGGGATCCCGCCAAGGCTGGACAAATCACAAATAAATTCAAAATTTCAAATTTTAAAAACAGACGAGAAAGATTTGGTTCCAGTGCCATCATATTTTTCCCATACCCAACTGACGGCCTTTAAAAATTGTCCTTATCAATATCGTTTTGCCCATATTTTAAAAATTCCCACCCGCGGTAAATTTGTTTTTAGCTTTGGCCAGGCTATGCATTTAACCCTGCAAAAATTATTTGAATTGGTTAGAGAAAAAAAAGGATTGGGGCAAAGCGATTTATTTAAAAGTGAAGTTAAAACCGAAGGAGAAGCCAGGGTTAGTCTGGAAGAGGCCCTCAAGTTATGCGAGCAAAGCTGGATTGATGATTGGTATGATAACGCGGCCGACAAAGAGAAATTTAAGAAAAAAGGCCGGGAGATAATTAAAGAATTTTACAATAAACATAGGGATAATTGGCCGGATGTATTGTCGCTTGAACAGGGAATTAACTTTAAATTAAAAGGTTATAGGATTTACGGCAAGATTGACCGAATCGATAACCTTGGCCAAGAGGGTATTCAGATAGTTGATTATAAGACTGGTCAGCCGAAAGCAAAAGATAAAATCGGGATTGACGACAAAGAGCAGTTATTAATTTATCAGTTGGCAGTCAAGCAGGCAATAGATAAAAAAATTATCAACCTTCAGTATTATTATTTGGATAATAATAGCGAAGTTAATTTTTTAGGCAGCCAGAAAGAATTAAAGGAAATGGAAAAAAAAATAATTGAACGGATAAAGGGAATAGAAGAAGCCTGCCAAACCGGTAATTTTCCTCATAAGTCGGGCCCGTTATGTAAATATTGTGATTTTAAAGAAATTTGCGAATTTAGGAAGTTAAGTTAAGGGTTTATGTTTAAAATATTTTATCGGGACAAATTTAAAGAAATTACCAAATATCTCAATTTGGCCAAGCCTTTGGTTATTTTCAGTTTGGAAACTACCGGCGATTCAATTTCAGCGGATAAGATAGTTTCCATCGCTTATATGAAAATATTGTTGGACGGTCGGATTATAAAAGAAGAGTTTTTATTAAATCCGAAAATGGAAATAAGCAAGGAAGCGATAGCGGTTCATGGCATAACTAATAAGGACATTAAAGGCAAGCCGACTTTCAGGGATAAAGCCCAGGAAATGTGGAGTATATTTAATAATTGTTGTTATGCCGGTTTTAATATAATAAATTTTGATTTGCTACTTTTGCGCCGCGAGTTTATCAGGGTGGGAATGGATTTTGAATATGACAACGATGATGTTTTTGATTCCCGCATTGTTTTTAATTATATGGAGCCCCGCACTCTTTCCGGCGCTTATAAACATTATTGTAAGCAGGATTATGTCAACGTCCATCATACCATGGCCGATGTTGAGGCCGAAGCGAGTATTATTGAAAAACAACTGGAAAAATATGAAGAAATTAGGGACTGGAATTTTATTAAAGAGATAAATCGGGCCCGCGACGAAGTTTTAGTTGAACATGAGCGTAAATTTTACTGGCGCAATAGCGAGGCTTATTTTAATTTTTCCAAGTATAAAGACGCGCCGCTCTCGGAAGTAGTCCGTTCGGACCCGGCTTTCTTAGAGTGGATTCTTAAGGCTGATTTTTCCGAAGATACCAAGAATATTGTCAAACGGGCTATTAGAGGCAAGCTTTTAGGCAAAAA
>CAYMCJ010000010.1:0-4239 GCA_964388985.1 uncultured Gammaproteobacteria bacterium
CCAACTGCAATCTATCGGCCTTGGGATGCTTTTTAATTTCTAAAATTTTTCCCACTACCACCTTCTTAAATTTATCCGCCTGTTTAGCCACGCTGTCTATTTCTACCGTATGCATAGTCAAACGCAAACCCAACTCTTCCGGAGTGATAGACTTCGGTATGTTAACAAAATCTTTTAGCCAATTGAGTGATAGTTGCATGGTTGGTTAGTTAATTAGTTAAACGTCACACGGTATATCAATAAATTCCGCTTTAATTTTAAATTTTTCGCTAATCAAATTTCCCAAATTCTGGATGCCTAATTTTTCCGTATTATAATGTCCGGCATTAATAAAATTAATTTTTGCCTCCTCTACTTCTCGTACTATATTTTCACGCACATCACCGCAAAGATAAGTGTCAGCTCCAGCCCCTTGAGCAGACACAAAATCAGGTGAAGCACCGCCGGAAATAATACCAATTTTCTTTATCATTTTTGGACCAGCCGCAATCGCGTACGGCTCCGTAGCCAGTTTATCTTTAACCAATTCAACAAATTCTTTAAAGCTCGCCTGTTCCTGCACTTCTCCCACAAATCCGATATCTCCATAATCGGGCGTATTAATAACATCAATTTTTTTTAATCCCAGTAATTTTAATAAACTAATATTATTGCCAATTATCGGATGAGCATCCAAGGGAAGATGAAAACCCAATAAATTAATATTGTTTTCCAAAAGCATTTTTAGTCTGTCTCTAAAAACTCCCTTTAATTCCATTGGGCTGGGAATGTTTTTTAAAAAAATACCATGATGAACAATTATCATTTTAACTCTTTTTTTAACCGCTGTTTCAATTAATTTTTTTGACAAGCTAACGCCAATAATAATCCGGCCCACTTTGGCGGCACCTTCAATCTGCAAACCATTAACGCAATAATCGTTAAAATCTTTAACTTTTAAATAATCTTGGCAAAATTTTACTATTTTATCTCTTTCCACTATCATATTTTATTCGCTAAATTAGTTTAATTAATTATAATTCGCATGTGCCGCATTCGTAGTGCGGCTTTTTGCGTTAGCAAAAATAACGCTAGAACTGCGACAAAAATCTTAAATCGCCGCTATGAAATAATCTAATATCATTAATGCCGTATTTCATCATTACCAGCCGGTCAATGCCCAGTCCGAAAGCAAAACCGGAAAATTTATCAGGGTCAATCCCGCCGGCGCGCAAAACATCGGGATGAATCATGCCCGAACCCATCATTTCCAACCAACCGCTATGTTTACAGCTCGGACAGCCGGTCCCGCCGCAAACCCGGCAGGCCATATCAAATTCCAACCCCGGCTCAACAAAAGGAAAATAGCCCGGCCTAACCCTAATTTTTATCTCTCTTTTAAATATGCCTTTAAGCATCTCCCGCACGACGGAAATTAAATTAACTATTGAAATTTTTTCTCCCACCATCAAACCCTCCAGTTGGTAAAGAGTATGTTCATGGCAAGCATCGGTCGCTTCACACCTAAAAACCCGACCCGGAACAATACAGCGTAAAGGCGCACCATATTTTTCCATTGCCCTGACCTGCATCGGTGAAGTCTGAGTCCGCATTACTAAATCATACTGGCCGTCTTTATTTTTTTTATCAATAAAAAAGGTATCCTGAGTATCACGCGCCGGATGATGAAACGGAACATTCAAAGCCTCAAAATTATAATAATCGCTTTCCAGTTCCGGCCCGTCCAGCACCATAAACCCCATGGATTTAAATAAATCTTCCAATTCATTTTGCACAATGGTTAAAGGATGGAGATGCCCCTTGGCTATTTTTTCTCCCGGCAAGGTTACGTCAACAAATTCACTCCCGTCCCCTTGCCCGGAAATTATACTGCCGACTTCCTTAAATTTATTAAAAAGCTCTTTTTTCGTCTGATTGGCCAGCTGCCCCAAATCTTTTTTCTGTTGGCTGTCTAAATTTTTTAAATTCCTTAAAATTTTGGTCAACTCCCCTTTTCGGCCCAAATACTTAACTTCCAAATCACGCAAAACAGCGGCATCCTTAACTTCTTCCAGCCGTTTGAATATCTCTTTCTTTAAATTTTCTAATTTATTTCTCATATTATCAATTAGAATCATTTATATTATCTTCCTGTTCCATATTTTGCGACGCATATTTATTACTATACGAACCAGAGCTGATTAAAAAATATTCCAGCAAAGACAAGCCAATAATTAATAAAAATAAATTCAGCCAGGAAAATAAATTATGGGATAATAAATAAAGAATGGCCACAATAAAAAATGCAAACAAAAACGACTGCCTAAAAGCCGACTTGACGGAATTAAATACTAATTCGCGTTTTAAACCGATAAACCTAATTAAAAAACCGACAATGGCGGCGGTGCCGCTTAAAGCGAAAAATAAAGAAAAATAAAACAATAAAAAACCGAGCCAGTTGGTAATATCAGGATTTACGGTCCATAAAACAAACAAAAATGCGCTCCAACACACAAAAGTGGCCGCTATCATCATAATTAAATAAGACTTTAAAGTCATATATTAGTTACTTAGTTAATTAGTTGCTTGGTTTATAAAGATTAAAAAATCCAACCACATAAACTGCGCAACTAGGCAACTAATTAACCAATTAACTGATTAACTAACTATAGCTACTTTACCATTATAACTCTCTTTTTTCAAGTATAATAAGAAGAAATCTAGGTCTAATTATGAATAACCCTTTGCGGAAAAGGTATTTCAATATTTTCTTTCCTAAACTCTTTTATAATTTCCTTGATTAAAGCATGCTTAATCCGGCCCTCGTCTTTCACTTGGTCCACCTTTATAAGAATAACAAAGTTAATTGAAGAGTCGGCCAACTCTTTAAAACGGATAATCGGTTCATTGCCTTCGGCTTTAATTTTTTCGGTTTTAATTACGTTTTTAGCGGCTCCGGCGGCGGTTTGCTCAACTTTTTCCAGATTAGAATCATAAGCTACCCCGACCTGAATTGAAGTAAAAAATGATTTATCGGAATAATCATAGCTGGCGATTTTTTGGCCCACAAATACCGAATTGGGGATTATGACGGCATTGCCGCTTATAGTTCTAATCCTGACTGACCGCCAGGAAATATCCTCAATATAGGCCTTGGTGCCGTCTTCCAATTGTATCCAGTCGCCAATATTAATTGACTTATCCATTACCAAAAATAGGGCGGAAAATAAATTAGCCAAAGTCTCCTGCAGACCCAAAGCAATAGCCAAACCGGCTACGCCCAAACCGGCCAGCAGGGGGCCAATCTGAATGCCGAGCTGTCCGAAAACTATTAACAAAGCAATGGCATAAACAAAAACCGAAATCATCTTCCTAATAAAAATAAACATGGTTTGGTTAATTTTCCGAGCGGCTTTTTCCTTGTCCCCGTACCAGGCAAAAAATGTTTTTAACAGCCGGCTAAAAGTAAAACCGACCAGCAAAATTACCAAAACCAAAAAAACTTCCTCAAGACTTACTCCTTTCCAGCTGTAGCTTAAACCGTAATACTTACCGGCAAAATAAAAACCTAGAAGAACGGCCAAATATCTAATCGGCAGTTTTATTGCTTTTAAAATTTTATCGTCTAATGAAGTTTTGGTCCGGCTGGCAAATTTTCCCAAAAGTCTCATAAAAATCGTTACCACGTAAGAGCCGAGCCAAAAAGCGATTATTATTAAAACCGCATTGATTAATTTATTTTCAAACATAAAATGTTGGATATCAGATATTGGATATTAGATATTGACGACTAATATATTCCACTCTGATAAATTATATATTTTTATAACAAGATTTAATATATGAATTTAATTTTTTATGAACTTCCTCTAATTTATTCAACATCTTTTCAAATTTATTCCTGTTAATCTTATTTCTTTTATATAATAACAATAACCAATGTTTTAATTCCAAAAGTGAGCCCCGGGCATTATAATAAAACTTAATTTTATCTTTATAATGAAACCTACCATAACCTTCGGCAATATTAGCCCCGACAGAATCAATACTGCGGATAAACTGATCACCAATTATTTTCTTTTCTTGCCAATCTGAATTTTCATAAATTGTCCAAGCTTTATCACTTAAAACAACCGCCATTTTATATACCTCCAAATCACCTAATTTTACATATTTATCAATGGACATAATTTATAAAAATATCTAATATCCAATATCTAATTTCTAAAATTACAATTTTTTTAAATCGTTTTTCCAGTC
>CAYMCJ010000010.1:4339-12456 GCA_964388985.1 uncultured Gammaproteobacteria bacterium
AATATCCAATATCTAATTTCTAAAATTACAATTTTTTTAAATCGTTTTTCCAGTCCCGCAATTTTTTCTTTTCCAAATCTACAATATCCTTTGGCGCTTTGGCTATAAAATTTTTATTGGCTAATTTCTTTTCCACGATTTTAATCATTTTTTCTAAATTATCTTTTTCTTTTTTAAGTCTGACTTTTTCTTTTTCCTTATCAATCGCGCCGATTAAATAAATATCTATTCCATTAACACTAATATAAATCTCATTTTTAATTTTTGAACCTTTTTCTAAAATTTTCAACTCCTTAATTCCGGTACGCAAACCTTTTATCAAATGCGCCTGCGATTCAATCAGCTTTTTATACTTTCCGACATAAATTATAGCTTTAACTTTCTTTTTTGGTTCCACCTTATTTTCGTATCGTACATTGCGGATGGCTGTGATCAGATTAATTATCAACTCAAAATTGTTTGAAGTCTTAATTGATTTATATTTTTCAATATCAGGCCAATCTTCTATTATTAAATCTTTTTTAATATCCCAATCTTCTTTCCATTCACTATTAATCGCTTCGGTAACAAACGGCATAAATGGGTGCCATAATTTAAGTAAATCTTCAATAATAGTTCTTAATATAACCCCCTTGTAAGCTGTTCTTTCAAATTTACTAACCTCTAAATACTTATCGGCCAAATCAACCCAGGTAAACTTCTTTAATCTTTCACCGGCCTGAGAAAAACGATAATTGTCCAAATCGTCACCTATTACCAAAATCAAACCTTTAATCTTTTCTATTATCCATCTATCAGCCTCCGAATAATCTCCCTTTTTATTTAAAGTTTGTCCGTATACATTCTTAAAATTATCAAAATAACCAATTAAATATCTAGAAATATTCCAAAGCTTATTGGCAAAATTCCTAAAGCCCGCCACTTTAGCTTCGCTTAAATTTATATCTCCGCCGGGCGTAGAGCCGATTACCAAAGAAAGGCGGGTGGCATCAGTACCGTATTTTTTTATCATCTCCAAAGGGTCAATCGCGTTATCTAAAGATTTGCTCATTTTTCTGCCCTTTTCGTCCCGGACCAAACCATGCAAATAAACGTCCTTAAAAGGAATGTCGCCGACCGCGTAAGTCGTCATAATTATCATCCGCGCCACCCAAAAAAATAAAATATCATAGCCGGTTTCCAAAACAGCTGTGGGATGAAAATTTTTAAAATCATCATCTATTTTAATTTTATAACTTTCAACTTCACATTTCTTGTGCGATAAATTTTTAATTTCAGAAAACTTCTTTTTATTCAAAATCATATCAAAAAAATCTAAAACACCCGAGCCGGTAACAACTAAAACTTTTTTGCCAACATATTTATTTTTCAAATCATTCAAAAATAAATCAACTCTGTTTTTTACTCCAATCGGACGTTCTTCATCTAAAAATTGGTGGCCAATTTCTTTTTCCTTCCAGCCGGGCGCATCCGGATATTTTATTCTAACTTCTTCTTTAGTTAATCCGCTCATAAACCCAAATCTATATTCACGCAAACGTTTGTCTTTAATAATTTCTAAATTGTGATATTTGTTAATTATTTCCGCGGTTTGCACAGTCCTTTTCAAATCCGAAGAAAAAATTAAATCAATTTTTTCGTTTTTTAATTTTTCCGCTAATTCTTCAGCCTGCTTTTTTCCTTCTTTGTTTAAATTTTTATTAACTTCTTTTTCCTGACCAATAAATTTATTACCATGAGCGTTAGTATTTCCATGACGTGTAGCCAGTATTTTTATTTCACCGCCAGGCCAACCCATGGTTGAAAAAGTCCACAAACCGGAAGAAAACCAGGTATCCAAAGTGTCTTTATCTTGAACCCAAATATCTTTTCTAAGTTCATCTAATATTTCTTCGCATTCTTTACAATTAAAATGGCTTACCCGGGCTTCCATAGCAATTAATTTTGCATCTTTTAATTTTCCAGCATAAAACTTGTTATCTTCCTGTCTGGCGGGAAGATCGTTTAAATCCTGAAAAATTATCACCTCTCCAATTAATTTATTTATTTTATTAAAATTAAAATCATCACCTTTGTAATCCCTTAACTCTTCTGTTCTTGGTTTATACACCGGAGCAACCATGACAAGTTTCTTAATTTTTATATTATTTTCTTCAATTATTTTCAAAGCCAAAATTCCCCCCAAAGAATGAGTAACAATCACTGTGTTTTCGTTAATTTGAGCATTTTTTAAAACAAATTCAGCCTGTTCTTTACGATTGGGACTGTGGGCATTTGGTAAATTTTCACAAAAATTATTTTTTGTAAATACTTGTTGATTTAACCACCCAAGAGGATCAACCACTTTGTCCGTTCGCTTAAATCCATGTAAAAAAACAAAATTTGTTTTTTCCGCCGGCGGCTCTACTCCGACATAAATTTCTTCATTGCCTAATTCATATTTTTCCAGTCGCATATTTAAGGAATAATGACCATAGGCTTTTTCATTCGGCAAATTATTTAAAATCGCGTAAAACATATCAAGAGTATCGCCGTGGGAAACAACCATAATTCTCTGGCCAACATATTTCTTTTTTATATCTTCTAAAAAATCTTTTACCCGCGCCCTGACTTCATCGTAAGTTTCAGCCGTCGGCACGTCAATCCAATAAGGCAAGCCATTAACTTTAAAAGTAGTGATTTCCGGATGTTTTTTTAAAATTTCATTTGTTTTTTTACCTTCAAACTTGCCATAATGCCGCTCTTTTAAACGGTCATCCTGAATAATTTTTACGCCAAAAGTATTAAGAAGCTCGGCGGTCTGGCTGGTTCTTTTTAAAGGGGAAGTAATAATAATATCAAATTTTTCATTCTTAATTTTTTCCGCCAGTTTACGGGCATCTCTGGCGCCCTTATTATTTAAAGGCACATCCTTTTGGCCCTGCATAATGCCGTTTTTATTCCAATCGGTCTGGCCGTGCCGGACTAAAATTAACTCGGTCTTATTTTTGCTCTCAATCGGTTCGGCCAATTCAATCACCCAAATTCCATACTCTTTGATTCTGTCAGCCATGAGAGGATATTTGTTCCACCACCTTACAATTTCTCTGCCTGTTTTTCCGGGATAATTATCTTCCGACTTGTAAATTTCAAACATTCCGGCAATTGTATTGAAATGTTTTACTCTTTTAACCAGCTTCCTAACCGAATTAATATTTTTAATTACCTTATCGGTTTTGGCGTCAGCCAAAGAAAATTCAATAATATCCCCGGGCTTAAAATCGCCCCAATACTTTTCATTGCCCCGGGGACGACCGGCCCTGGTTTCAATTTTTTTTGTTCCATCAACCAGCCCTTTAAAAATATCACGGCCATAAATCTTTAAATCCCAGATTTTCCTGGCTGAAATTCCAGCAACGGCAGATTCTAATTTATATTCCCAACCCGCCTGCCAGGCCTTATTATGACGCCAATCTTGGTCTATGGCCTGCTCCCATGTCTTACCCTTAACAATGACTTCCAGGGCCAGTTGAGGAGCATGGTGGGATATAATTACCACTTTCTTATTAGAATATTTTTTTGAAATATTGTTGAGAAAATCTCTCATTCTCTCTTCAACATCTCTATAACTCTCGCCGTTTGGAAAAGGAGTTTCAATATAATTAGGCTTTAATAAATCCATTTTTTTTGTTTTCTCTCCGTTTAAATCACCATAATTACATTCCCTTAACCGTTTATCTTTTATTATCTTAATTTTCCCCTTGAAAGCTAATGTTGCTGAATCAACTGCCCTTTTTAAGTCAGAACAAATCACAACATCAAATTTTTTATCTTTAATCTTATCCCATAATTCTTTTGACTGTTTAATGCCGAGCCGAGATAGTTCTCCTTGATTCCAACCGGTAGAGATATTATTTTCATTATCAATAGTGGTCCCATGAGGAAAATAAGTAATATTAATATTGTTTTCTTGTTTTCTTGTTCCTTGTTCCTTGTTTTCTGTTCGATACCAAACCGGCACCTGATGACCAAACCAAATCTGGCGCGATACGCACCAATCCCGCAAATTTTCCAGCCAATGATAATAATTTTTCTCAAAACGCTCGGGTACAATTCTAATTTTATCCCGCCCAAACACTCCCTTTTTTACCGCTTCAATACTTAATTCTTTAATGGATTTATTGTATCGGGGAATTTTTTTATTAACATCTATAAACCACTGTTTGGAAGGCAGGGGTTCAATTTGAGCGCCACAGCGATAGCAAACCGCAATATTATGAGTATAATTTTCATCAATATGGTCAATTAGCCCCATTTTTTCCATATCACTAACAATCGCCGCCCGCGCCTGGCCGGTGGTCAAACCGGCGTATTGACCGCAATTGGCCATCATCTTCCCATCCTCGTTAATAATTTGCTTGGCCGAAATTCCATGCCGGGCCGCTATTTCGCTGTCAACAAAACTATGGGCCGGGGTAACTTTAATCGCGCCGGAGCCGAATTCCGGGTCAACCGACTTATCGGCCACCACCGTAATTTCAAACTCGCCCAAAACACCGGGAATCATATATTTCTTGCCCACCATTTTTTTATAGCGCTTGTCGCCAGGATGGACCGCCACGGCCGTATCGCCTAATTTAGTTTCCGGCCGAGCCGTGGCCAAAACAAACGGGCCGTATTTAAGCCAATAAATTTTTCCTTTTTCCTCCTTATATTCAACCTCGTCGTCGGCCAAAGTGGAGTGGCAACCGGGGCACCAATTAACAACCCGCTGACCGCGGTAAATAAGACCATCGTCATACATCATTTTAAAAACACTCCTAACCGCTTTGGTCCGCGTCTCGTCCAGAGTATAAGCCTCCCGCGACCAATCGCAGGATGAGCCCATTTTTTTAACCTGATTAACAATAGTATCATGGGAATCCTGAGCGAATTTTTCCACTTCTTTCAAAAATTTTTCCCGACCCAATTTATGCCTGTCGGTCCCCTTGTTTTTTAATATTTTTTCCACCTTGGTCTGGGTGGCAATCGCGGCGTGGTCGGTACCGGGAATCCATAAAGCCCGCTCGCCTTTCAGCCGATGGTATCTTATCAGTATATCTTCAATCGCCAGCATCACCGCATGCCCCATATGCAAGGTACCGGTCACATTGGCCGGCGGCATTATAATAGAATAATTTTTTACATTTTTAGGCAAACTTAAATTATCAGGGTTAAAATACCCTGATTGTTCCCATTTTTTATAAATTTTATCTTCGTATTTTGCTGGCTCGTAAGCCTTGGAAATTTCCTTTTTCATACATATTAAGCGTATCAAAATAAGCTTAACTTGGCAAGAAATATAATAATAAAAGTTCTATATAAATACTAATTGACAAAAATATAATTTTATGATACTTTAGTTTGTTGCTCATTAAATATTACTTTTGAAGAGGAGGCAAATATGATTTGGCATATACCGATTTTTCTAAGAATAATCACCGGGGATATTATCAGCAAAATATTAATAAAAAAAATTACCGGCCTTCCCTCGCGCACCAGGAGGCTATGTTGGCAATTCTTTTTTGCCATGATATTTTCCTATATCTTAGCCTTCTTTATGGAAAATTTATCAATAGGTCATGCTTGGCTTATTATAGCCATAATTGGAATATTTAACAGTTATGGCGCCTATTGCCAGTGGCGGGCAATTGATATCAGTTTAAGTAAAAAATCTCTTTTTACCCAAAGCGATGATTTAATTACCATGCTGCTGGGATACGTCATTTTAGATGAAACGAAAATTCTTAACATAGGTATTGTTGCCGGACTGATTATTTGTCTGGGAGCGGCCGGAAGTATATTGTGGTTTGATAGAAAATCGAAAAATTACAGAAACATGGAATTACTTAAATGGGTAGCCGGATTCAGTATTGTTTGGGGTTTTGCGATTTTTTCAATAAGATTTTTTGCCATTAAAAACATTTCTGCTACCACTTTTCTAACTGCTTGGTACAGCGGAGCCTATATCGGCTCTTTATTGATTCTATTACTATCCGGTAAAAAGGAAGCCGGGGAAAAACTTGATTTAGCCGGAATTAGCTCTGGTTTGGCTCTGGCAAGCTGTATATGGCCTCCACTTTTCTTGGGTTATTGGACATATACAATAAACTATATCACTATTGCCCAGCCATTTTTTATGATAAGTGAAATAATTTTTCCTACCATGCTCGGACTTTTTTATTTTCATGAAATTAAAACAATAACAAAAGCTCAAAAAAATGCCTTTGCCATAGCTATACTTGGCATTATAATTATAGCTCTTTCATATTAAAATTCTTGCGAACTCCGGCAATTTAGTCGGAGTTTTTTATTAAATAATTACATCAACTGTATTGCTTGACACTTTTAAAAACATAATATATATTAAAGTATTAAACTTAACAGTCCCCACTCAGAGACTGTTTAAAAAGTCCATTTCTACTGCATATTTCCAAATTTTGGCATAATTTTTTCTAAATTTTCTCACCTATGCTATGGCATAAGCTCAAAAATTAATAAAAAATTCTGCTCAAAATTTAAAAAATTCGTTACGAAAGCGACTTTTTAAACAGTCTCTTGGAAACCAAGCGCTCCTGGGGACTATTTTATTGGGGCTATTTCATTTATTTTATGTTAGACCAAAATCAACAAATTTTTGAACAGATAAACAAAGCTAAAAATATCTTAATTACTTTTTCCAAGGCGGGCGATGGCGATGCCGTCGGCAGCGCTTTGGCTATGTTTTTGTTTTTAAAAAAATTGGATAAAAACGTGGAAATCGCCACGGATATACCCGAGCCAGACAATTTGTCAATTCTGGAAAATAATTGCCAATTTTCCTTTCTGCCCGGTTTTGAAAAAATACAAAATAAAATAGAAAATTTGCGCAAATTTATCATCTCGCTTGATATTTCAAAAACAAAAATTAACAATATAAAATATAAAATCGGAGAAAATAAACTTAATTTTATTATTACGGCCAAAGACGGCTCTTTTTCGCACAACGATATTAACTCGCGCGCCGGCGAATTTGAATATGACCTGATTATAACCCTAAATACGGCCGACCTTGAATCTCTGGGAAAAATTTATGAAATAGACGTGGATTTCTTTTATAAAGTGCCAATAATAAATATTGACCATCATCCGGAAAACGAGGAATTCGGACAAATAAATTTAGTGGCATTAACCGCTGTCTCAACTTCGGAAATTGTCTTTTCTTTGCTGGAAAAATATTCAAGCCAGATGATTGACGAGGATATCGCTACCTGTCTTTTAGCCGGGATAATATACAAAACAAAAAGTTTCAAAACCGCAAATATTACCCCCAATACCTTGCTGACCACTTCCCAGCTTATTACCATTGGCGGCCGCCGGGAAGAAATCGTAAATAAGCTATACCGCTCGCGCAATATCAGCACCTTAAAATTATGGGGGCGCGTCCTGGCCCGCTTGTCCAGCAAATTGGACAATAAATTAATCTGGTCAACCATTACGCATATTGATTTTATTAAAACAGATTCAAGTGAAAAAGATTTAAGAGATATTATTGACGAATTAATTATAAATATTCCTCAGGCCAAAGTGATTATTATATTTTATGAACACATATCAGAAATTAATATTGATAAAAATGTGAATTTTACAAGCACCGCCGACTTTAAAACAATTGAGCAAAAAACAAAATTAATTGTTTATTCAATAAAAAATATTAATTCAATGGATTTAATTAAAGAATACAATCCAATTGGAACAAAAAAAATAGCTCAGGCAACCATCAACCAAGGCATTCACACGGCCGAAAGGGAAATAATTGAATTAATAAAACAAAAATTAGAAGAATTAAATATTTAAACTTGAAAAAAATATTAAATAATGATAAATTAAACTAATAAGGGAAGCAATTCTCTTTTTTTAGAATAGGAACAATTTCTAGGCGCGCATAGCTCAGTTGGTTAGAGCACAGGCCTTATAAGCCTGGGGTCGATGGTTCAAGTCCATCTGCGCGCACTATTTACAGGACACGTAGCTCAGTTGGTTAGAGCGCTACGTTGACATCGTAGAGGTCAGAGGTTCAAATCCTCTCGTGTCCACCAGACACTCAAACGGGTGAAGTT
>CAYMCJ010000010.1:12556-25001 GCA_964388985.1 uncultured Gammaproteobacteria bacterium
GAGCGCCCCGACATTACGTCGGGGAGGTCAGAGGTTCAAATCCTCTCGTGTCCACCAGACACTCAAACGGGTGAAGTTAGAGCGCCCCGACATTACGTCGGGGAGGTCAGAGGTTCAAATCCTCTCGTGTCCACAAATTTTTAAAAATAAGGCGCGGAGCCTGTCCCGATGAATATCGGGATTAACATCGTAGACCCGGTTATCCAACCGGGCAAGGGACAGAGGTTCCTTACCCGCCGAACCCGCCGCGGAGACAGGGTAGGTGGAAAACCCAATATCACCCACCTAGATATAAAAACACTTGCCTAATTCTTTTAATAATTCTATAATATAACCAGCTTTAAAAAATTTTATTTTATTATTTAATTTGTAATTTTTCATATTTAATCATATGGGTAACTTTTTTAAAAGGCTTGCCGGCCTGGACAAAGGCGATAAAAATAAGAAAGAAATAGACGTTGAAAATGAAAACGACAATAATATGGATGAAATTGAATATTCAGATGAAGATAATAATGACGAAATTATTGACAATGACGATAATGATACGGAAGGCTGGATTGATGATGATTATGCAGAAGGGCAACTATCCATTGACGTTTATCAAACACCAAAATCAATTGTAATAAAATCCACTATCGCCGGAGTTAACCCCGAAGATATTGATATATCAATAAATAACGATATGCTCACAATCAGGGGCAAAAGGGAAGAAAAAGAAGAGATAAAAGAAAAAAATTATTTATACAAAGAATGTTACTGGGGTTCTTTTTCCCGCTCCATCATCTTGCCGGTAGAAGTGGAAGCCAACAAGATTGACGCTGTTTTGGAAAATGGAGTATTATCAATAACCCTTCCCAAAGCAAAAACCGCCAAACAAATTTCGGTTAAAGTCAAGGAAAAATAATTTTTAACATTATTTTGCCTGATGGCAAAAGCCACAATCGCGAATGCGGCACACCCGCCCGACCGCTTGATAGCGTCAAGGCGGACGCGGTGCGAATTAATGTTTTTGCCCGCCGCCGAGGCGGATTCATCCGAATAAAAAATATGATTATTAAAATAATTCTTGACCGTTTTGAAAATGACAAAGCCGTATTAAAAACTGAAGATGGCGAAAATATTATTTGGCCTAAAAATAAATTGCCGGAAAACGCCCAAGAAAGCCAGATTTTTAATTTTACCATAGACAACGACGAAAAAACAGCCAAAGACAAGAAGGGACTGGCCAAAAATATATTAAATGAAATTTTAGATGTTTAGGTAATTAATAATTGAGAATCAGAAAAAACAAATTCTAAAATTGCTGATTGCCAATTACTAATTACCAACTTTTAGACACTATGCTTCCGGTAATTAACAAAATTAAAAATCATACCCTGAAACAGCTTATTTACATTACGGCTGTTTCTTTTATTTTAATAGTTATACTGATTTCGTCTTATCTTATTTTTGAAAAAATATATCAAGCCAAAATATACCCGAGAACTTATCTGGGAAATTATAACTTAAGCGGCCTGGCTTACGAACAGGCCGAAGAATTTCTTAAAGGAAAAACAAATAAAATAAACCAGGACGGAATAAGCTTTACATATCAAAATAAAGAAACCAATATTATGTCCACAATTTCTTCCTTTGAAATAGACCTGGCTTATGAAATAATTTCTTTCAATATTGAACAAACCGTTAATCAGGCCTTTAAACTTGGGCGGGGTAGTAACCTTTTAACAAATCTGCAGGAAAAAATAATTTCATTATTGGCAAAAAAAACGATAACAATGGATTATTATATTAATGACGCGGAAATTGAAAAATTATTAAAACAAAATTATGAATCATTTGAAATTCCAGCCAACAACGCCAATCTAATAGCCACCTCAACTAAAACAACCAGCGGTCATAATAATATTGTTTTTAGTGTAACCAAAGAAAATATTGGCAAAATTATAGATTATAAAGAGGGCGTTTCCAAATTAAACTTTAACCTGAAAAACCTGAATTTTTCTCCAATAGAGTTACAAACAAAAACCGAATACCCAACAATTTTTAAAGACAAATGTTTAAATATTGAATCCCGAGCGCAAACAATAATTTCCAAAGCACCCCTCAATCTGATTTTTGAAGACAAAAAATGGATTATTGAAGCCGAACAATTGGCTGGCCTGCTTGGCCTTAAAAAAAATGAAAAAAATGATATTATTGTTGATATAGACGACAAAAAACTCTATAATTTTTTAAAGGAAAATATTTCCCCGGGAATAGATAAAGAGCCTATTAATGCCCGCTTTGATATAAAAAACAAAAAAGTAACGGAATTTCAGGGAAGCCGGGACGGAATTCAGCTTGATATTCCCGAAAGCGCAATTAAAATAAAATCTAAATTTTTATCTAATGATTTTACCGCGACTTCAACCATAAAATTGATAACCGTGGAAACAAAAAGTAAAATAACAACGGAAAATGTAAATAATTTAGGTATAAAAGAAATAATCGGCACCGGCTACTCAAATTTTTCCGGCTCTCCGGCTAATCGCCGCCATAATATTGAAACCGGAGCGGCGACCATAAACGGCCTGCTGATAAAACCCGGCGAAGAATTTTCTTTGGTTAAAGCCTTGGGCAAGGTTGACGCTTCCACCGGCTATCTGCCGGAACTGGTTATTAAAGGCAATAAAACCATTCCCGAATACGGCGGCGGGTTATGCCAAATCGGCACGACCATGTTTCGCTCGGCCATAGCTTCCGGCCTGCCGATTACCGCCCGGAGCAGTCATTCCTATCGGGTTTCCTATTATGAACCGGCCGGAACCGACGCGGCCGTGTACGACCCCTGGCCCGATGTTCGCTTTATTAACGACACCCAGAAACACATCCTGATCCAAACGCGATTTGACGGTAATGACTTATATTTTGACTTTTGGGGGACAAAAGACGGACGGACAGTAAATAAAACCGAGCCGACAATTTACAATATCGTAAAACCGGGCCCGACGAAAATTGTTGAAACCCTTGATTTGCCGGTTGGTGAAAAAAAATGCACCGAGCATGCCCACAACGGGGCTGATGCCTATTTTGATTATACGGTTACTTATCCGCCAGCCTCGGCTACCTCCACTCCGGTGGTAAAAGAAAAAAGATTTTCTTCCCACTATGTACCCTGGCAGGAAGTCTGTCTAATCGGGGTTGAAGAATTATCAAAAAATATTGAAGATGAAAACATTGATGAAAAAAATAATATAGATAATTATACCGCTACCAGTTCTGAAGAATAAAAAAATCGCAATTAAATTTAGTTGCGATTTTTTTAAAAAGTTATCCACACTAAAAATAAAAAAGATTAACTCAAGCGGGCAGGCAAGAAAATTTCCCCTAGAAATTTCTGAGCCCATGTCAATAAATAAAAAATTATTTGCTGATATGGGCCCAATAACCCTAGAAGGAAAATCCCCATGCTTGTCGTGCCTAGCCCGCTGAAATTAACCTTTTAAAAAATAAATAAACCAACAATTGAATAACAAACTATATTAGCATAAGAAACATTTTTTGTCAACAATATTTATTGCTAACCTTATAAAAATAACTAATATTAGTTATTTTTTATTTTATCATCAAAAAATTGGCTTAAAAAATTATTATTAAAATTTTTGTTTTTTGTTATTTTTATTTTTTGAAACAATTGATAAAAAATATATAAAAAATTTTAAAAAATTATTATTTTGCCATAAAAAAAATAATAAAAAATATTTTTATTTTTTAAAAAATAACAACCATAAATAAAATTTTAAAAAATATTTTTATTTTTTAAAAAATATACAGTTTGATATTGTTAGTTTATCAAATTTCTTATATAATATAAGTAAGATAACAAAAATAAATAATGCTAATTAATATTAACACAATATTAATAAATAAATTTTTTACTCGTTAAATTAATTTTTATTTATTATATTTGTGCCATTTAGAAAGGAGGTGAACTCTATGCCTGCAAAAAAGAAAAGAAAACCGGCTAAACGAAAAGTAGCCAAAAGAAAACCGGCTAAACGAAAAGTAGCCAAAAGAAAACCGGCTAAACGAAAAGTAGCCAAAAGAAAACCGGCTAAAAAGAAAAAAGCCGCTCCCAAAAAAAAACCAGCTAAACGAAAAAAAAGAAAATAAACTAATTTTTCTGATATTTATTCCTTTGCCAGGGTAGTAAAAACAAAATTTGTGTTTAGTTGCTTGGTAAAGGAGTATTAACCCTCTTAGTACGAGGAGGAACAAAAAACGTCCTATTTAAGGAACGTTTTTTGTTTATACAATTAATTCACATATGCGGCATTCGCCACGCCCGCCTGACTTGTGTCAAAAGGTCAAGCGGGTAGCGCCGCTCCCGCTTCAGCGGGATAACGTACCCTATTCGTAGCAGGGCTCGCCGCCAGGCGACAACACTAAAATAATTTCAACTGATTGTCTTTTTTTTCTTTTGGTTTAAATATCTTTACTTCCCCGTACTGACCGTCAAAACCAGGCTCAATAATTAAATCTCCTTGGCGGACACGTCCTATGGCTTCGGCAATTTTGGGGGAAGCGATTTGACTGATTTTATCCAACTTTGCCTGCCTTAAAATATATAATTCACTGCCTATATTTTTAATTAAATTATCATATTCCGCCTGCACTTTTTTTGATGCGCGCGTTTTTATATCCAAGGCTTCAGCGATAATTTTATCCAACCCAACTAATTTTTCATAAGGAGCGGCTCCTAAGGGCTTAAAACCTTCCGGCCGGTCAGCCAATTCGTCAACCCGGTATAAAACTCCGACCACCAACGGCTTTTTGCATTTTGGACAAAGGCCTTTATTTTTTTTGGTTTCACTTGGCGTAAATCGTATTCCGCAATCCCTATGTCCGTCAAGATGATACATTCCCTCTTCCGGATAAAATTCAATCGTACCTTTTATTTTCTGCCGGTCTTTTTTTCTAATGGCCTGATATATTTCATCGTAAGTAAATTCGCTTAAGTCCATAATGTTGGCTTCGCGCCCGATATTGGCCAGACTATGGGCATCGGAATTGGACAATATTGTCAACTTGTCCAATTTTGACAAACGCCAATTCATTTCCGGGTCGGATGAAAGTCCGGTTTCAAACGCGTAAATATGTTCGGTTTGCTCATGAAAGCACTCCTCCATTGAATCAAAACCGGATTTGGAGCCAAAAACCGCAAACCAGGGCGTCCAGATATGAGCCGGATAAATTAAAAATTTTGGGTTAATTGACAGGCAGAGCTTTACCAGCTCCGGCGCGCTCATCCCTAAAATCGGCCGTCCGTCCGAACGAATATTATATTTTTTGTCCAAATATTTATTTAATTCGCTCACTGCTTCTAAATTCGGCGCCTGCACCATTATATGAATGCGCCTTACCTTGTCCGCGTCTTTATATATTAAAGCTAACTCGGTGGAAAGAATGAACCTTATTTTTTTGTCCTTAGCAATTTTTAATTTATATAAACCTGAATTATCAATTTCCTCCAACTCATTTTTTATAGACAAAAACCAATCTGGAAAAGTAAAATCTCCGGTCGCCACAATATCCACGCCCTTGGTTTGGCCAGTCGCGTCAATATTTTTTAAGGTAAGCCGGGGCGAACAGGCGCGCGAATATCTGGAATGAATATGGAAGTCTAGTATCTGTTCCATAATAAAAATAAGAATAAAAAGAAAAATAAGATAAATAAGAAAAAATTTCTTATTTTTCTTCTTGCTCTTATTTTTCTTATTTCTAATAGTATCACCATACTATTTTTTAAGCAACAAAAAAGCCTTGTTAGTTAGCTCTTTTTTCAAAAAAGTGCCAACCAACAAGGCGCTATCAGTCTCCGGCTTTTTTACCGGGAAGAGTAGATGGTTTCATGGCCACCTCCTTTTTCCACCTCGATAAGGATCGTGTCATCAGCAGGAATCGTCCTTCTTTTCGCCCAAAGCCATTCGTCTGAATTGGCTGTCACTGGCGCTCCTCGGGGTATCATTGGAGAAAGACCCGGCCTCTTCACAAAAACAGTTTCCCGGGTGTCCCTTATTCATATACATAATACACCTCCCTTTTTTGAAGTTTCTGGTTTTTCTTCTCAGCCGCTCCGGAAAATAATTTTTTCCTCCTTTCCGCGCTTTCCGGATTAAGCGCATTTGATTTAATAATATTTTAATATAATTTTAAAAATTTGTAAAGACAGCTGTTCTTGGGTTCAACAAATTGAAAAACACCCTTGGCGCTTACGAGTCTCTCTAAAGAGTCTCGCTTGCGCTCAAGGGTTTAATTTTCTGGGCAGAAACGGCCAAAAAACTTCGGCCGGCCGTTCCCGCCACTCGGAATATCCGTCTTCTGAAATGATGACTTCTTCTCCCCTTGAAGACGGAAGAGAGGAGGGAAGTATTCCCTGCCCTGGGTCAGCCCCGCGACGGTATAGGTAAAATACGCGGGCTAAAAAAGAGCAGGGGGGTGAACAGAGGGGGGGGGAAAGCGCACGCGCGGACCAGCCGTCGGTACAACTTTCGCCATCCGGAACGCGTCCTGGAGGAGGGCCAACTTCGCGGGCGACATCTGCACCCGCTGCCCGTGAGCCGCCTTCTCGTTAGGGCGCCCTTATCTGCGGCTCAAATTCCCCGCGCTGACTGCTTCCGTGGGACCCTTTATCAAGCCCCAACGCCACCCTCCGATTCACACTCTCACTCGGGCGGGCTTCCTTTTTGTGAGAAGACCGCCCGCCACCGCTGGTTCAGCCGCCGCGATGGGGACCGGCCGGGATGGCATCGCTCATGATCTGGGTTCGCATAATCTTTTTCTCTAGGGTGGTTTCCGGGTGTCCTCTGTTGGTCATTTTTTGACCTCCTTTCATTTTTTTCCCGTTTTAGCGGGAAAGTTGATGTTGCGTGAACCAGGATGGAATTGTCTGGGGCCGATGATTTCGGGCCGGTCCATCCATCCTGATTCACGGGAACAGTAGGGATGGGTGCGAACCAAGGGAGGTTCTTTTTTTCTTCTTTTTTTTAGTTCATTTTTTTTATTTTTTCCCTTGTCCGCACCCGTACCACGATGAGTTTATACTTTAGCACAAATAAAAAATTTGTCAAGTACTTTGACAAAAATTAGCTAAAGTTAAATAAAAAAACCTACAAATTACGAATTTACTACAAATATACAAATATTATCTAACTATTTATATTAAAATTCGTAAATTCGTACTTGATTTGTAATTCGTAGAGTTGTAATTCGTAAAGTTAAATACACTTAAAAACACTAACAATTATCTCTCTTTCCCGCGGCTTTTCGTCAAAATCAATTAAAACAATCTGCTGCCAAGAGCCAAGAACCAATCGGCTATTCTCAATCAGCACTGACAAACTCGGTCCGATTAAAGCCGATTTTATGTGCGCGTCGCCGTTATTGTCGCCCCAGCGCTTGTGATGCTCATAATTTAAACCAGCTGGCGCGATTTTTTCCAAAACCTTTTTTAAATCATTAATCACACCCGGCTCATACTCAATCGTGGTGATAGCGGCGGTGGAGCCGGGAACAAAAACCACGGCCAAGCCGTCATCTACTCCGGACAATTGCGCTTCTTTGGCGACTTTGGCGGTAATATCTATAACATCGCCCCGGCCTTTGGTAGAAATAGTAAATTTCATATTATAAATTATTTTAAAACCCAGCACCTAAAACCTAAAAGCTAAAACCTAAAACCTAAAACCCAACACCCAAAAACCTAACAACTAACGCAATAATTTTTCCGCTCTCTTCATTTGGGCCAAGTCATTAATCTGCAGCCAAAAATCAGCCTTAACAATATTAACCGGATAGTCTTTGGCTACCTTTACTAAAGTTTGGGGCAGGCCGTATTCTTTGCCGTCTTTAATTGACACTAAATCATATTTAAAAAACTTATCGGAAATAACATACAGGCCGGTATTAACCAAATTTTTGCTTCGGTTATGAACTCCTTCAATAATATTATTTAAATGTCCGCTACTATCAAGCTGAACCCGACCGCCGGCGAACTTTCCTCTTATTTCCTTTACCAGCATACATTGCTCGTAAGACAAACATTTTTTTATGTCATCGGCTCCATAGACATCATCGCCCATTAAAACCAAAAATCTTTCGCCCAATAAATCTTTGCATAAATGAAGGCAGTGTCCTGTCCCCAGTAATTTATTCTGCTTAACATATTTTATTTTTTTACCGGCAAATTCATTACCAAAATAATTTTTAATCTGCTCGCCCAAATAGCCGATTACAAAAATTATTTCGTCAACCTCGGCCGGCAGACGCTCAATATTATATTCTATTAAATTTTTACCGTTAAGACGGAGCAAAGATTTCGGCACATGATAGGTTAACGGCCTCAACCTTGTTCCGCGCCCAGCGGCCAATATTACTGCCTGCATATAAACGAATTTAAATTAATGTCTCCGCTATCTCCAGCTCTTTTTTTGTATTAATACCGATCGTTTCTTTGGGGTTGATAGTTAATGAATTTATTTTTATACCTTGCTCAAAGGCAATCTTTATCAAATCAGTTAAATAATATTCTCTTTGAACATTATTGTTTTTTAACTTATTAATGTTGCCCCACAGCCAATCATTTTTAAAACAATAAAAGCCTGGGTTGACTTCTTTTAATTTTCTGACTTCTTCCGCGGCATCTTTATATTCTACAATTTCTTTAATTCTGTGATTTCTTATAATCCTGCCCCAATAATATAAATTTTGCCGCCAAGAATCAAAATCATTAACTATTGTTGTCATAATAGTAACCACCCCCTGGCTGTTATTGGTCAGTCTTTTAATTGTGTCCGGACTAATAAAAGGATGATCTCCGTAAAAACAAATTATTTGGTCGGCTTCCTCGCTAATCTTGTCCTTGGCGCAAGCCAAAGCATGCCCGGTGCCTAATTGCTCGGTTTGAACAGCGTATAGACAACCATATTTGTCTAAAGACCTGCTAATAGAATCTTTATTGTCCAGTGAAACCACAATAATAGGCTGTTTATCAACCCCTGATTTAATTATTGACTCTATTAGATATTTAATTATTGGCTTACCCTTCAAAGGCACTAACACTTTCGGCATATTAGCGCCCATCCTCGTGCCATTACCTGCCGCCAGAATTACTATTTTGGTCATAATATATAATTTATTATTTTTAATAAATGAGGGGGGACAAAAATATCTTTTTGCCCCCTGGCTACAATTTTCTCTCTTGAGCAAATGTTATCAAACGTTGAACGAAGAGAGACTTAGGATTAATACGATTTAATTTTTCATGAAAAGATTCGCCTGATTTAAGAGCGGAAAAAGCCAGGAGCGGAATTTTAATGAGCTCTGGATTATATTTAATAATAATTTTGCAGAACCTGCCGTTCCTATCCCGGGCAGCTATTACCTTGGCCCCGGGGTTTCTCTTAAACCACCAAGCGGCTAAAATATCCGACGTAGCCGCCAGACTGTACAATATTCGCCCCCTTTCTGTTTTAGGCATTTCGGCTCTAATTTGATCCGAAAATTTCTTTTGGCAAGAAAAGGCGGTCCACTTGTCTAAATCCTTGTGCGGCATATTTTTTTCTTTTGAGTTTTCCCAAAAATAATCCAAATGCCTTTTGATTGAAGTAAAAATACCTTCCAGCCCCCTCTGCCTTACTTCTTTTACAAAAATAGACCATATCTCCGGGCCACTAAATTTTGACCCCGTATATATTACTTCCGGATCTAATGGGCAAATAACCACTACTTTTTCAGGCAGATTTCCTATTTGTTCTATTTCCTGCATTAAATTATTCAAAAGAAAATTATTGTTAGGCTCTTTCTGAAAAAGAAAAAAGGCCCGTAAAAATTTTCCAAATAACCTTTCCTTCATTATGATGGCAACTTTACTGCCGTATTTTATAGCCGGAAAAGAAGAATTAATAAAATCATTCAGATGCTTTTTGTCTGAACTATGCAAAGAATAATATCCCTCGGTAGTCCAAAAAAAATTTTCCGGAAAAATTAATTTTTCAGAAGGACAACAATATTCAGGCAAAAACCTGACTGACACTCCATTTACTCCATTCTTAACTTCCCAATCAAACATATCCGGAGAAAGATGCAAGGGTAATGCATGCCCAAAATTTGAAGAAAGTATTTCTATGTTCGGATATTTTTTCATTTCCTCTATCCATGGCCACATAATTTTGCAAATTCCTTGATATGATAATGATACGGGAAGACCGCTTTTGCCCAAAACATCAAGTCCCAATTTGTCTCTATCGGCCTCTTCCCATCTCTTTGCCAAAAGGTTGGCATGGAAAGAATTGGCCGGCAAATTAATATGTAAAAATCCCATTTCACGCCCTCCTTGTATTTTTAATGTTCGTTAAATAAAATATTTAAACTTTTAATAAATAAATAACGGGCTCAAAACAAAATAAAATCTGTTTTATATTTTGAGCCCGATTTGTCCTTTCTTAAACCACTTGCAAAGTTAAATTTGCTTGCCCCAGTACAATACTTAAACGCTCTAAATCATCTAACAATTCCCTTTTATTCTTACTGGAATTTTCTAAGCTGGTTGTCAATCTGCCATTAAACATCTCATAATCACCAACAAATGGTTTGCCGTCTTCAATGTGTTCCGCACTTTCCCATTTGGGCTTGCCAATTTCTGCTAACAAGTTAAGAATATATGCTATCCTGCAATCTTTTTCAGCAAAAGAACCTACCTGCACAATTACCTGAGCCATATAGCACCTCCTTATTTAAAAAATGAACAAATTTACTTTAACCTCTTCCAAAGGTTTAAAAATATTATTTTTTGTGTTTGATATATCATCTCGTTTTCAATAATCACTCCTACCGGCGTATTCTTAACGTCGCGGGAAATAAAAGCGCATTTGCCGGCGTAAATTATAATAAAAGTGGCTGACTTATCCTCGCTTCCCAGCCAACGGCGTTCATCCAAACCGTGGGTTTTTCCGCCCAGAGCCAAAGAAATTGCTTTAACCTGAATATTTTTTTTAATTCTATCGCGGGTAAAATTAGAATAAGCTTTGTTAATATCATCACTGGCCTGGGTAGCGGAATAAACATAATACTCAACCTCACCTCTTTTTTTAACCGTCACTAACACATCTTCTAAAATAAACTTTACGCCGCGTTTATCTTCATATAATTTCGTCGTGGGCTGGTTGCCGCTCTTGGCCTGCAGGGATTTTAATTCCGGAATTAATTGTATAATTTTTTCTTTGGTCTGCTTTATCTCTATTTCTTTTTCCTGAACTAATTTTAACAGCTTGTCGGCCGACTCGGCCACAAATTTTTGTTTTGTCTCGGCGGTATAATAACTTGCCAAACCGATTTCTTGTAATTTTTTTAAAATATCATAAACCGTTCCCCGGTTTAGATTGGTTAATTCGGCCAAGACGCGCACTGAAACGGATTTATGCTGTAAGAGTTTCAAATATATTTTTATCTCCTTGTCATTTAGTCCTAATTTTTTAAAAATTGTTACATCCATATTTATGTTTTATACTTTTATATTTCTATATTATTTTATTTTTAAACTATTGTCAAGTTTTTTTCTGCAAAATATATTAAAATAACTAAAATTATTTAATATTAGTTTAAATATTAATATATTTGTGTCATTAAAAAAAATACAAAATTAAAGTTATCCACAATTTTTCCAACAAAAAAAACACCATTGTTCTGGCGCTGACCTACTCTCCCAGGGTTAAAACCCAAGTACCATCGGCGCTGATGAGCTTGACTTCCGAGTTCGGGATGGGATCGGGTATAACCTCATCGCCAAAAGCACCAGAACAATGATGTTTTTTATATATAATAAATTGAAAGGCGGTAACTTGAAAATGGTGTTCTATCGTAAAACAAAAAGGATTTTAATCCGCCAGCAACGATCAATTTAATAGGCCCCATTGCCTATTAACCTTTATGTTCACGAAAGAACACCGCCCTTCAATCTATTTAATATTAATAAATTTATATTCTACAAATTACAAATCCATAACAAATTTAAAAAATCTAAAGCCTATAAAAATATTTGTAAATTTGTAACAAATTCGTAATTCGTAGATTTTTAAAGATAAAAATGTGAGAAAATCAAATGGCTTATTAGTACTCCTCAGCTAAATACGTTACCGCACTTATACTTAGAGCCTATCAACCCGGTAATCTCCCGGGAGCCTTATGAAACCTAATCTTAGAGACGGCTTCGCGCTTAGATGCCTTCAGCGCTTATCCTAACCGAAGGTAGCTACCCAGCAATGCCCCTGGTGGAACAACTGGTACACTAGAGCTTCGTCCTTCCCGGTCCTCTCGTACTGGGGAAAGGCCTCTTCAAGTTTCCGCGACCATAGTGGATAGGAGACCGACCTGTCTTACGACGGTCTGAACCCAGCTCGCGTGCCGC
>CAYMCJ010000011.1:0-23522 GCA_964388985.1 uncultured Gammaproteobacteria bacterium
ATCTATTTTTAGCGTCTTCTATATACTCTTTTGAAATATCTATGCCAATATAATTTGAACCTAATAATTTTGCAGCTAAACAAGTTGTTCCGCTACCAACATATGGGTCTAAAACCACTCCTTTTTTATCATCTAAAATAGAATAAATTATTCTTGTTGGCAAAACCAGCGGAAAGGGGGCTGGATGCCCATTTTTCCTTTCTGGCGAGAAGCGCCAAATAGAAGTTAATAATGCATGTTTTGATTTTAACTCTTTTCCGATTTTATTTTAAGATTAACAATCTCATCATTAATTAGTTCGCTATCAACTATATCCATTATTTTATAAGATTTGTAATTATTTTCTTCAATTTGATTATTTGCATACTCACTCTTGTTTTGAATATTTTTTGGGATTTCAACTTCGTATTGAATTTTTTCAGTTCTTTTAGTTGTTTCGTATTTAGTTAAAATATGCTTCATATTTTTTAATATTTTAGTTTCCATTTTTTAAAATCTCCCCACATTTTTTTAATTAATTTATATGATGCTCCCGTCGTGCTTTCTTTAAAATTTGGGATAGTTAAATTTCCTTTTTCTGATGGATATAAATGATAATGAAAAATTGGCGTGGTTAAAGTGCAACATTTCAAAAATTCATCCACGCTAAATAATTTGAAAAACCAGGCATTAATATTTTCATCCTTACCCCTACATACTAAAAATAAATAATTATTTTTATTATTTATCGCTTGGAACATCTCAGTTAACATCACCGTGCCAAAAAAATTACCATCTTCTTTTGATGAATATTTTATTTCAATAAAATATTTTTGACCATTTTTATTGCCAAATAAATCGCAACTACTATTTTTTGCCAATTCTACATCTTTAAATCCATTTTTTTGTAGCCATTCAGCACATTTTCTCTTTGCCAATTTATCAGAAATTGTCTTTATTTTAGCCATATATCTTAGTTAAATAACTTATAGATATATAGTATAATAAATTTTAAATGTTGTCGAGAGAAAATTTGTAATTATTTAAGAACAAAAAATAATATTTAGACATAAGCCAGTTCACCATCTACAAAACCACCTATAAGCATATTTGGATTTTCTTTTTTATCTTTTCTTAATCTTTTGTGAGTATAATCAGTAAAATTACCGCCACCATTTAAACGACGCGGGCTCTTTCTTTTACTATTATCTTCAGAATTTAAATTTTGTGGTTTAGCTTCGCAGGCTATGGCTTTACAGCCAATTTGGGTTGATTGTTTAAATCCGTTATAACCAATTTTAGTATTTGTTGGCATATAACCTGCCAAGGATACGGTAATATATTCTCTGAGAAGCGAAGAATTTTTATCATTAATATAAACAGTAATCAAACTATTCAAAAGGGCAATTAATTGATCTTTAGATTTATCTAAAAGTAATGCGGATAATTCTTTGTGGGGTTTTGTTGCATATACCTTTATCACTTCATATAGTTCATTATTCATATTTGTATTAATTAAATTTTTAATTTTAATTGAATTAATTTTTTTATGTATCTTTCTACCTAAATTATACCATTCTCTCTAAAAAAAGCAAAAAACCGGCTTAAAAAACCGGTTGCCAGCACCTAAAAGCTAAAACCTAAAACCTAAAAGCTACTTCCTTTCCTTCGGCACCTGATAATATTGCAATAAAAATTCCGCTATTTCACTAAAAAGCGGCGCGGCCGAAGAAACCGCAAACTGCACATCCTTGGGGTCGTTTAATTTAACCAACATCACGAATTTAGGCTCGTCAATCGGCGCGATACCGATAAAAGTATGGATGGTCCGCCCGCTGTATCCCCTGGCTACAGTTGAGGCCACTTCAGCGGTACCGGTTTTGCCTCCTATCCAATATCCTTTTACACCCGCGTTTTTGGCATGCCCACTCTCAACCACATTAACCAGCATTCCCAAAAGAAGGGTGGCGGCCTTTTCCGAAATTACGCGCCTTATTTGTATTGGTCTGGTGATATCCTTTGAGCCGTCATTATGAATTATTTCCTGAACAATATACGGCTTCATTAATATCCCATTATTGGCAATGGCGGCATAGGCGGTAATCATCTGCAAAGGCGTTACCGAAATGCCCTGACCGTAAGAAGCGGTAGCGGCGTAAATTTCTTGAATTTTATTTTTTAGCAGATTATTTATATTTCCAAAGCTTTCCGCTTCCAGCTCAATTCCGGTCTTTTCTCCAAAGCCGAAATTTTTAACATAGGCGGCAAAATTTTCTATCCCGGTTTGTTGCATGGCAAAAATGGCTCCAGTATTGAGTGATAGCTCCAAGACCGTATTCATACTGGCTTCGCCGTGCCCGCCGAAGGTATCGTAATCGGAATTTTTAATTGTCCAATCCTGAATTTTAACCTGCCCTTTGTCATTATAGGTAGTTTCGGGGGTTATGCTCCCCTGGTCAAGAGCGGCGGCCATTGTTATCGCTTTAAAAATTGAACCAGGCTCATATTGTTCAAAAATTACCGGATTGTTAAATATTTTAATATCTTCAACCTCTTCATAATTATTGGGGTCAAAATTAGGCCAGGAACACATAGCGATAATCGCCCCTGAATTCGGCTCCATAATTATAACGTTGCCGGAATCCGCCCCATGTTTTTGGGCCGACTCATTTAATTTTTGGCAGACAACAAATTGCACGGAACGGTTAATAGTAAGAACCAAATCACTGCCATTAATCGGCTTTATATATTCCCGGTCATTTACTATCACAATATTTCTATCCGCCCCTCTTTCCGCCTTTACCAAACCCAGCTGCCCGGATAATTCTTCGTTGAAAAATCCCTCCAGCCCGTATTTCCCAACAAATTCGTTATCGGACATACCGACAAAACCCAAAACATGCGAGCCGACATCTCCTTCCGGGTAATAACGATGGGTTACCATGGTATATGATATGCCTTTGAATTTTACAACCTCTTTCACATCATTCTCCGCGATTTTATATATTTTTCCTTCCTTAAGCTCCAACTGGTTGCTTTCTTCGCCTGTCAATAAGGCTAATAATTTTATTAATGTTTCCTCGTCCACCTTATTTTCCATCGGTTCGTAGGGGTCATTTTTCTTTTTCAATTTTTTTAAATAATCATCAATTATTAAATCTTTTTGTATCTTTAATTCAGTCTCTCTTTTAATTTTATATAATTCCTGATAATCTTTGTCATACTTATAATTTTCATATCTTTTTTTCACTTCATTTTCCTTGTTTATTCTGTCTTCTTCTGAAAGACCCAGGGTCGCCAAAAAAACCAGTTCTTCTTTTAATTTTTCCTCTTCTTGTTTTTTAAAAAATTCATCAACCTTTTCTTCGGTTTCTTCCTTATTGAAAATAATATATAATTTTTCCGCCACTTCTTCAGCCTGGTCAATATCTTCGGGAACAGCATATACTAAGGCAAAGTCCTTATCAGTCGCAAAAGGATATAATTCTTTCATATCATCAGTAATTTTTTTATCGTTGTTTATATATATTTTCCCCCGGCTTTGTTTTAGTTCATTAAATGATTCGTGCTGATTAGAGGCTTTAGCTGAATATAAATCATATTCCCGGACCTGGATATCAAATAATTTATAAACTGTTAAACTTCCCAATAAAAAAACAATCGCAATTATTAAATTTATGCGATTATTTTTAATAACAATCTTCTTTTTGTTTTCTCTCCATAATCTCATATTTATTTTTTAGCGACGGCTCCATCAATTACGGTAATATAATCTACTTCTCCAACCGCGACCATATTAATATCTTTCGCTCGTTCGCTTAAATTATTATATGATTTTAATAACGTTATTTTTAATTCCATATCCTTATTTTCTAAAATTAATTTATCCGCCCTACCCTTTGATTCCTGTAACTCAAACCCTTTTATCATCAAATCATTTATACCGCTTAAATAATAAACTCCGGCGGTTATTATTAATAATACCAATAATTTATTTAAATTCTTAAAACTTATTATTTTTTTAAAAATATTCCTTCTTTCTTTTTCTTTATTAATTATTGCTTTTGTGTTAGTTATTTTTGTTTCCTGCATATTTATTTTTAGTTAAATGTGAATTGCTACACCGCCGGATAATCCGGATGTCCCGCATTGTAGTACAGGTCGCCGTAAGGCGATAACACTCGGATGTGCCCGATTTGTCCCGCCACTTATTTAATTATATATTAAGGGCGGGATCCCGTTTACCTCGCATATGCGATGGCCGAAGGCGGTGATAGTCGGGCTCGCCGCAGGCGATAACATTAAATCTTCTCCGCTATTCTCATCTTGGCGCTTCTGGCCCTGGGATTACTTTTTATTTCATTATCCGTTGGTATTATAACTTTTTTATTAATAATTTTTAATTGAGCTTTGTGGCCACATCTACAAACGGGTAACTCCGGCGGGCAGATACAATCTTTACTTTCCTGCCTGAAAAATCTTTTAACAATGCGGTCTTCCAAACTATGATATGAAATTACCATTATCTTTCCCGATGGCTTTAATAATTTTATCGCCGCTGCCAAGGCGATTTTTAAATTTTCCAATTCATTATTCGTAGCTATCCTCAGCGCCTGAAAAATTTTTGTGGCCGGATGTATTTTTCTTTTAAAATTCTGACATTTTTTCGGAATAGCCTCTAAAATAATTTCTACCAACTGACCAGTAGTTTTGATTCGTTTGGTTTTACGATACTCGGTAATTTTCTTCGCTATTTTTTCAGCTAACCGTTCTTCTCCGTATTCTCTAAAAATTTTTTCTAAATCACTCTGACGCCAATGGTTTACAATATATTCCGTATCATTATTCACGCCTTTGCCGGCAAAATCCATATTTAGCGGAGCATCCAATTTAAAAGAGAATCCCCGGCTCCTGTCCTGGAGTTGAGCTGATGATAACCCCAAATCGAATACAATACCGTCAAAATTAATGGTCTTTTTAGAATTCCCAGTCGGTAGAACTTCAAGGGAAGGGTTTTTTGCGGCGAAATCCGATACAATTTTTTGTAAATTTTTAAAATTTTCATTTATTAAAATGACATTGCCTAATTTGTCCCGCCACTTATATTTATTTTGTGAAGGCGGGATCCCGTTTGCCTCGCATATGCGATGGCCAAGGCGGTGATAATTTATTTTTTTTAATTTGGCATTCTTAATCGCATTTTCATCCAAGTCAATCGCTAATACTTGGCCGGTTTTTCCCACTTGCTTTGCCAGCGCAAATGTATATCCGCCTCCTCCCAAAGTACAATCAATAAAAAATTGCCCTTTTCGGGGATTTAAATAATTAATAACCTCCTCTATCATCACTGGTGTATGTTGATACTCTGTACTCATAACTCATAACTCATAACATGGAACTGGTTATATACGTTACGCAATTTTATAATACTAAGGCTCTGGCTCTTTCAAAAATAATCCGGCGCAACTGGCTACTTTCCACTAATGGCGCTTTGATTATTTTTACTCTCACGTTTTGGGCTTCTGTATTTGTGTTTGTTTGGCATTGTATCTTTTTTGACATAATTTTTGTGTTTAATTTTTATATTTAATTTTTTGATATTTTTAATTCATTTATTCCGTCAATATCAAAGCTATTTACTTTCTGTTCAACGATTAAAGCCAAACTTAATATAATAATAAAAATAATTAATACTTTTTTCATATTTATTTTTGTTTTAACGTTATTCGCTTTGCGAACCCGCGCTATCACCGCCTTTGCGAGGGGCGGGACGGGACATACGAATAATATCTTACTATAAAATATCACTTTTTACTTCTCACTTCCTTAGACTCCCAACTCTCCCATTGCCTCCGCAATATTATTGCTTTCCCTTTCCGCTCCGGTTTTATATTTATTCCAAACAGCTTCGTCCCAAATTTCCAACTTATCATAAAGTCCGGCGATAATTGCTTTTTTATTTAAACGACCAAATTTTCTTAAATATTCAGGCAGAGTAATCCGCCCCTGATTATCAAAGTCAACTTCCATGGCGCCAGCCAGCATTAAACGTGAAAAGGCCCTGGCTTTTGCCTGGCCAATCGGTAAATTAGCTAATTTTTCCGCCAAAATTTTCCATTCCTTTTTAGGATACAAAAAAAGACAGTTATCCAACCCCCTGGTAACAACGGCTCCACTTTTAAGTATTGTCCGAAATTTTGCCGGCACCGCCAACCTGCCTTTGCTATCTAGATTATGACTATACTCACCAATAAACATAATTAATTTTAGATTTAAGAATGAAGAATTAAGATTCAAGAGAAGTCTGATCGGTTTTTAGCCTATCAGACCCCTTCTTTACCTTAATAATAATTCCCTGTTTTAAGTCCGGGACAGACTTTCCCCATGCATACCTGATAACTCTAAAAAGAATAATCAGGATTTTTGTTTTTACAATGTTAGCGCTAATTATCTTGGCTAACTTTTCCGTCTCTACGGCGGATAAAAATTTTTGTTTTTATTTTAAAAACTATTTTTATTTTTAAATTAACAAATTATTATTCACATGTGCTATCTCGCTTTAGCGAAATAATGCAACTTACCGAAAGCAATGATATTTATTCACCTCTTTTCCCCACTGTTCACCTTAATACTTTAATTATACACCACTTTTGGCCTTTAGTCAATGATAATAAACCACTAAAATTTTAACTGATATTAAATAAAAAAATAACAAAAAATCCCACTTGTTGATAAGTGAGAAATTAACTAATAAATTGCCAAATATTAAACTATGTATCAGGTCGTACTTTTCAACAATTAATCCACATAAATGTTTCTGAATCTAAAATTTTTTCCGCGCCACCGTAATATTAGGCTCTTTGCTGTAAATCGGTTTAATTATATTAAATTTTTTCGTATTTCCTGATTGATTGTTAAATTGATTAACTACTTTTATTAATAAAGCATAGCCAAGCGCATTGGCAATCGCTACGCCCGTCCTTAGCCCGGTAAAACTCTCTCCTCTGTTTTCAACCTGTATTTTATTAATTTGATTTAATTTTATATTTTTGCTTTTCAATAATCTCTGTATTCCAGTTAATATTTTCTCCGATTGCGGCTGCTTGGTATTAATTTTTTTTTCTACCAAAATACAACCATTATTACTGATGGCGATATTAATTAAATTTATTTTGGCTGTATTTATATATAATGTCATAAAATCATTTTACCATTATTAAATATTTTATCAAAATAAAAACAAACAATAACCATTATGGTTATTGCCTGCCGTTCTATCTATTATATTATAAAAATTATACGGAAACATTATTAGATTGTATTTTATAACTTTCTTTAGCTGCTTGCTTGTCAATAATTGTTTTATCATATACAGCTAAAATTTCTACAACTATACCATCCCAGTTATAATTTTTCTTGACCCTTTCATGGCCAAATTCACCATATTTTTTTACTAAATCAGAATTAGTTAAAAGTTGAATTAATTTTTTTCTTAAATCAACTACATTTTTATTTTTAAAAGTAAAGCCAACTCCGCCTACGGCCTCTTTGTTCTCCGGTATATCACTCACTAAAGCCGCTTTCCTGTAAGACATAGCTTCAAGCAAGGCAATGGATAAGCCCTCTGACTCGGACGGCTGGACAAAACAATACGCATTAGAAAATAATTCGGATAGAATTTTACCAGACTGCTTACCCATAAAAATTATATTTTGATTTTTATCCGCTAATTTTTTTAATTCTTTTACATATTCGTCGGTAAAAGAACCGTCTCCGACAATAACTAATTTTTTATCCGTATTTATTTTTTTATATGCCTCTATCAAATAATGTATTCCTTTATGACGAATCAATCTGGAGACAGACAAAAAATAACCATTATTTTTTAGCCCCCATCTTTTTTCAATTTCATTTGCCGGCAAAATTTTGGGCAGACTGACACCATTGGGGATATATTCAGCTTCGCGTCCATATTTATCTTCCGCGTACCTTTTTAAATTTTTAGAAATGACAATAACTTTATCAGCCACTCGGCAGCACATAAATTCGCCGAACCTTAAATATGCCTTGGCAAAAAATCCCCATTTCTTATGATAATAGCATTGACTATGAAAAGTCGCTATAACCGGCGTCCTTGGTTTAAATAATTTAACCAGCCAAATCAAGGAAGAGGGCCCGATTGAATGAAAATGAATAATATCAACCTTTCTTTTAAATATTAAATCAAGGCAGGCCAAAAAAGTATGCGAGATGGCATCAAAATTTTTAGTGGAGATGCTCGGCAGACTGATTAATTTCACCCCTTTGTAGCTGTCATTACTTTTATTATAATTTGAGCGGGTGTAAACATTAACGTCATGCCCCAACTTGGCCAGTTTGACAGCCAGCTCTTCAACATGCTTTTCCACTCCCCCGGAAAGAGACGGTATTCCTTTTTGACCGATAAACATTATTTTCATAAATTATTGTTTTGTATAATATATTAATTATTCAATGCTAAAAGCAATACTATAATTTGAACCGGAATATTGGCCGGAAACTTTTATGTCGGTCCTGACCGGCAAAACCGAAGGAACGGTAATCATGGCGGAAAATCTTCCCTTGTCATCAGCCTGAACGATATATTCTTTTCCGGCAAAGGTAATTATAATTTTTTCCTTTAAGCCATACCCGCCTCCGCGCAATGAAATCAGAGAACCGGCCGCCGCCCTATTTTTATCAAGCGACAGCCATAAATCTTCCGGCGGCTCTTCATCCTTTTCGCTAATTTTATAATAATCAATTAAATCAAGCTTATCATCCAATACTAAAATACAACTTGTATTAAATACGATAATTTTATCCCCCTCAAGACTGTCTATTACTTCAAGCCCTTGCGCCCAGCCGCCCTGGGCTCCCAAGTCCGAAGTATAAACCCAGTCTATCGGCTCCAAATTAATTTTATCCGCCTTAACTATTCCAATACCGTCTGAAAAATATACAAACTCGCCGGTGTCAAGGCCGTCAACATCATAACCGGAAGTTGATATATGCTTAAATTCTTTAACACTTTTTAAAACACCGGCCTGACCGCTAAAATTAAACTTCTTCAGCGATTGGTCGTCAACCGCGTAAACGGCCTTGTTTAAAGAATCATTATAAACTTTCCTAAAATGATCTTTATTAATAACTATCGGCAACTCAGCAACTATCTGTCTTAAATAAGCATCAAAAACATTCACAATATTATCGCCTGAATTAAAAATATATCGTCCGTTTTTACTGAAATTAATGTCGTATTGATATTCGTTTTTTAAATCATACCCATTAATTATTTGCAAATCGTCGTTCCAAACTTTAAGACCCTTAATCCCTATGGTAACGATTCTATCATCTTCCATTGTCAGACCGTTAAACCAATCCCAAATATTATTTTTAACCCGTTTTTCCAATTTGGGGTTATAAATATTTGAAACATCGTATTTATATAAAAATCTGCCTTTGGTTAAATATAAATAAAGTTCTCCATCTCTAATCATAAATTGTAAATCAGAAAAATTATCTTCCCCTAAAAAATTATTTTTAACCGGTTTTATTTCGGCGGTTTTTGTTATTTTTTTATCTATTAAAGCAAACAATTCAAAATCTCCGGAATTAACGGTTCCAAAAATAAGCCGGTTGTTATAATTTATTGCGTCTCCAAAATAATATGATTTTGATTCGCCTCTAACTTCTTTCAAAATAAATACTGTTGCCAATATTATTAAGAAAAATAAAAAAAGTTTTTTAGTCATATGTTTATTGCTCCTTTTTTAAATTTAATAATCTTAAATATATTTTTATCAATGAATTATAATAAGAATATTTATTATTTCTCATTTTTATTAATTTTTCAGCGTTTCTTCCTATTTTTCCGTATTTACTTGAATTTTCCACCAAATCTTTCATAATATTAGCTAATTCTTCAATATTGCCGACTTTATATAAAAAACCGGTAATTCTATTTTTTATTAATTCACCTGTCCCGCCTAAATTAGCACAGATTACAATTTTTTTCAAGCCCATAGCTTCTATTACTGAATAAGGGGAATTTTCATACCAGCGGGAAGGAAAAACAATAAATTTTGCTTTATTTACCAATTGCCAAAGATTTGGCCCGCTTTTATAACCTTTAAAAATAATTTCATTGACTAAATCTTTATTTTTTGTCAAATCTTCTAAATTTTTTCTTTCCGGACCTTCGCCGACAATATATAATTTACAGTCGGTTTTCACTCGCGCGTAAGCTTCAATTAAATCCGCTATCCCCTTCTCTTGGCTTAAGCGCCCAAAATACAAAATATATTCTCCGGCTTGTCCGCTTAATATATCAGGCTGATTTACAATTGGATTTGGTATTTTTATAATTTCTTTCTTAAAACCGTAGTCTTTGAATTTATCAATTAAAAATTGGCTGGGGGAAACAAAAATGTCAACCCGTTCATATATTTTTAAAAACTTATGCAGATAGGCTTCCAGGACGCAGACCAAACTTTTTAAATAAGAATCTTTGGCACACTTGTCAAAAAAACATTTATAATACTTAGCCGGCTTGCTCTTTTCCCAAATTTCACCTCTTAAATACAATTCACGATTAGGGGAAATTAATTTATAATCATGCAGGGTAACAACTATCGGGATATTATATTTTTTTAAAGTATGTATTACTGATGGAGATAAATAATGATAAATATTATGCAAATGAGCGACTTCCGGCCTGAATTTTAAAATTAATTTTTCTAAATTTTTCTTTGCCTGAAAATTATATAAAATTTTCGCAATTGATTTTATTTTTTCTCCCCAACCTAAATTTTTATCACTATAATCACTATAATCAATAAAATATTTTGACCAGCGGCTGAATTTATTCTGGGGATGCTTCATGGAAAAAAAGGCCGTCTCATGCCCTTTCTCGGCTAAAATTTTAGCGGTATCAAAATAGCATCTTTCCGAACCGCCCCTTAGATAATGAAAATTGTTTATTAGCAGCACTCTCATATTTTAAAAATATATTTTAATTTATTTTTTGCAATCCAGACAATAACTTTTATAAAATTTTTTTTCATCTCTCCTCTAAGCGTGCAGATTATCCAGCTTTCTTTAATGTTTTTATTTTTAATCTCAGCGCGAACCTGATTAACTCTTTGGCTGTTCCAAATATTATCTAATTTATCATCTGCCAAATTGCCGATTTCTAAATTTATTAAATTGCTCGGATAAATATCTCCAGCCGGGTCAATAAACAAAGAATCAAAACCAGCCCCGCTCGGCAATAACCTCTCCCCTTTTTCAGCGTAAAATTTTAAACCGTAATTATAAAAAGCGCGACTCCAACGTTTAGGACTCCAACTCTTAAGCTCGGATTTTATTGCATAATTTAAATTTTCCCTTACTTCTTCAAGAAAATTAATTTTATTACTATTTTTTTGAAAATAAATATTGGAATTTTGCACCAAGGCCAAAGCAAATTCTAAATTATTTTTACGGGCCAGCTCATAAACTTCGGGTAATTCTTTTATATTTTCATCCATAATGGTAAAACTTAAGCCAAGATTGACCAAGCCGATTTTACGCAAACCCCCGATTGTCCCCATGGCTTGATTAAATATATTGGGAACACCCCGAATTTTATTATGGGTATCACTTAAGCCGTCAATTGAAATTCTGACGCCAACCCTTTTATCAATCTCCAATATTTTTTTCATTTGTCTGATAATCAAATCGCTCGCATAACCATTGCTGGAAATAATAATGTTTGCCCGGGGACAAGTTTTATTAATAACCTTAATAATTTCTAACAAGTCTTTATGCAAAAACGGTTCGCCTCCGGTTATGTTTATATATTTTAAATCAGAGCTCAAATTAGAAAAAGCGGCTAAAGATAACTCCGGCGAATTTTTTATCTGCCAAATATTGCACATCCGACAACGCGAATTACAGTTATAAGTAATAGCAATGGTCGCGCTTTCAGCCTTATAACGACTAATATTTTGTCTAAAAAAAATATTTTTGGCAGTAATAATCTTAATTTTTAAGATATGCATTAAATCAACAAAATTTCTTCTAAAAAATCTATTGGGGTGATGCTTTTTCATAAAATACAGCAAACCGGCCCGGTCAAATTCCAGCCGTTTTATCGCCTGTGTACCGCCGTGGCCGGAAGAAAAACCGTGATAATGGATAACACGGGCCTCCGGGTAATACACGACCTGCCAACCGGCTTTTTTAGCCCGGCAGCAAAAATCCATATCTTCCCCGCCTAAAAAATATTTTTCATCAAACAAGCCAATTTTATCAATAGCCTCGCGGCGAATTAGCATGCAGCCTCCGGTCACCCAATCTACTTGGCCAATTTTATTAAATTTACTTTTATTAAAAAAATTATTGCCGCTTATTGTGCCGATTGGCAATATTTTATATAACCAAAACAAACGGCAAAATTCATTTAAAAAACCCGGGAACCGGCCAAAGCTAAGCTGCAATTTTTCATCCGGATAAAAAAATTTCGGGCCTAAAACTCCAACTTTTTTATTTTTATCCATATAATCAAGCATTCTCTCCACTCCTTTCGGTTTAATTAAAACATCAGAATTTAATAAAAAAATAAATTCGCCTTGGCTTATTTTTAAGCCCTGATTAACCGCTTTGGCAAAACCAAAATTCTTATTATTTGAAATTAATTTTATTTTTTTATTATCTTTATATTTTTTTAAAAAAAAATCACTACTGCCATCAGCTGAATTATTATCAACTAAAATTATTTCAAAACTAATATTTTTAATACTAGAAAAAACCGTTTCAATCGCTTTGGCGGTCATCTCCTTGGTTTTATAATTTATAATAATGATTGATAATTTCATATTTTTAATTTATTCAAGTTTGCAAAAGTTCCGGCTATTAGCCAAAAAATAATAGCATAAGGCAGGGCAAATACGGTAACTTCGGCCAAACCGTTAAAAAAAATACAGATAAAGCTGGCTGTAAAACCGAAAACCATTATCGCCTCTTTTTTGTTTATTTTTCTAAAAATATTTCTTATATTTTTGTAAATCCCGATGATTATTGAAAATAATATAATTAAACCGATAATTCCCAAATCAATTAAAAATTGGAGTATAAAATTATTTACCTGTTGCCGGTAGTCGGGCAATAAATTTTTCGCGTAATAAATTATCTGCTGACCGGCGCCGACCCCGGACCATAAATTATCAGAAATTATTTCCCAGCAGGCCTTATATTCCATTAAGCGAAATTTACTGCTGGTATCAATAAAAACCCGGCCCAAGCGAAAAAACAAGCCTTCAAAAAAAGAATTGAAAAATAAAAAACCGGACAGGGTAAATAAGCTGAAAGCTAAAACAAAAGCCACTCTTTTGTCTTTCATTTTAATAAATAAATAAAACAGGCCTAGAGATAAACTAAGTATGGCTGCCTTGCCTAAAGTTAAAAAAACCGCCAGACAACCGGTTATAAAAATAATTAAAATAACCGGTTTGGGCGCATCAGTCTGCTTATAAAAATAAAAAGCCAATAAAATAGGCAGAATCATAACTAAAATAGCGGATACAATTGCAATCGGGCCAATAGCGATTCCAATATCATTGCGGTTAAAAAAGAAATTTGACGACAAGCCGGTCTCGTAAAATTTTATAAATATCTGAAGACTCAATATGGCTGTCGTTGTTGCCAAACTATAAAGGAAGTATTCTATTCTTTTTCTGGAATCAAGTAAATTTAGGGCCAAAAAATAGCCTAAAGAGCCTAAAATTATAATTTTTAAGCCATAAATATATAAACGAAAATCAATAATCTGCCAGAAAGAAGCCAGGGAAATAATTAAATAAGCGCCTAAAGTAAAACTTAAAAAATTAAATTTTATTTCATCTAATCTTTTGTTTATAAACTTATCTATTAAAAATATGGCCGCGGTAAAAAAAATAAATAATTCGGTTAAGCTTAATTCATATATCCAGCCGGGGCGTATTTCAAAATTAATAAATTGCCCCAAAGTCATGGCCGGCACAGCTAAAATCAGCAAAAGCCAAATTTTTTCTCTAAAAAAATAAGCTAAACTTAAAAAAATTAAGCCTGAAATAGTATAAAAATTAGCTAAATTTAGAAAAAATATACCCAAATATAAAGGAATAGCTATTATTATTAGGCGTATAAATTTATTTTTATTATTAATTAATTTTTCCATATAATCATATAATTAAAGCATAAAAATCAAAAAAAAGCAAGGGCATCTGATTTTAATCAGAATTACCCTTGCGAAATAGTTATTATTGCGGAGATTGGTAGACAACCTCCATTCCCTCCGGCACCGGTAAATAACGGCCGCCATTGAGATAAACAGCCATCACCAAGTCCCCGGCTCCGCACTGGGAGTCTGCGTCGGTCCAGCGATAAAGTAAATTGCGGTCCTTTTCCGTCATGGTAAACGGGTCAAAATACCGCGCCGACACCAGGTCAGAGCAAGCGCTCCCGCCGCACTGGGACTGGACCAGGCCGTTGAACCGGTTAGCCACCCCCTCCTTCATGGAGTTTTTCAGGGTCGCCAAATTGATGGTCAGGTCGTCGCCGCTAATGGTCGCAGCATCAAACCCCAAGGCCAAATATTGGCCCCAGTCCGTATAATCGCCGGTAAACCAAACTTTGCCGGTTTGGTCGTAGGCGATCTGGCCAGCCAAATTCAGGTGGCTATAAAAATTCCTGATTTCCAGCCGCCCGTTCTGGTAGAGGGTGATATCGTCGCCTACAGCGCCAGCCGGGGCCGGGAAGATAAATAGCTGATGCATGGCGATGAAATTGCCAGACTGATTCAACGCGTAAAACGAAACATAGCGGTAGTTTTTCTCCGAAGAGGGAGGGATAAAAAAAACCACCTTCCCACTCCCATCCGTGGTGTCGGAATTGCTCACCGACAAAATCGGAGGGAATAGATTAACACTAATGCCCTGAATCCCTACTCCGTTTTCGTCTACCGCGTAAACGGAGTAAGAGTTTCCCTCTGCCGACCCGGCCACATAGGCCTGGTCCGTTGCCGGAATGATTTTAGCGACATCCGCCGCCATTGCCATTGGAATCCCCAAAAACAGGATTCCGGCCATAACCGCCAAAATCAAAAAGTTTCTTTTCGCTTTCATTGCCTTTCTCCTTTTCTTTCTTTGTTATTATTATCGCCAACCGGAAATAAAACCTCCGGAACTTTTGCCAAAACTTTTTCAAAGAGCCCTCCTTTCTTTTTTATTATTTTAATATTTACAAAACTAATCTTTAGAAAAACTGCCTCATATTACCGTTATTAAAATTATCATTTCTGTAATCATCAACCGGCTTATCATAATTATTAAAACCATTATCTTCTTCAGCTATACCGCCAATATTATTATTTTCATCAACCTTAAACAACTCTTCCTTTTTAAAATCCGGATTAGTATATTCAGGCGCGGAAGAATAATCTATTTTGGCGGCAAATTTTTTATCGCTGGCAAATTTCCTTTTTCCACTTTTGCTTTTTTTCCATAATCTTATCTTAGAATCCGGAAATAAATATACAAATATGGCTCCTAAAATTATACCGCTGACAATTGCCAGAGCTAAATTAACAATTAAATTCGGTTTGACCGGATAATTGCTTGTTATCGGCTCATCAAGAACTCTAATTAATACCTTATCGCCGCCGCCATGATATTTATCATGCTTAGTTTTAAAGGTATAATTTATCGCCTTGGCAATTTCGCCGGCCTGGGACCTGTCTTTATGATAAGTATTAATCACAATAATACCGGTATCATTAATAGCCTTGGCGTCAACAGTCTTATTCCATTGATTTTTTCTTTTCTGCTCATCTTTACTAAAATTATCGTCAATATTAAAACCCGATTTCATTACATCATTAAAAAAAGAAGTTGAATATACCACTTCGGCCAAAATATCGCTTAAATATTGCGTGGACTTGGAAGCAACATAAGGATCCACCACTCCGCTGTATTCCTGCACAACCAAAAGACGGGCCGAAGAACAATATTTCAGGCCTTGCGCCAGTGACAATGTTAAAGTCAAAACAACCAATATTAAAATAATAACCAGTACATTTTTCCAGCCTTTTGAGAAATTTAATAAAAAATTTTTTGTATCCATATTTATTTAATAAAAATAATTATAAATTTTGCTAAAATTAAATAAAAAAATCTATATAATTTAATGAATTTAATAATAGCATTTTATTAACTGATTATATTACAACATTTTTCAAAAAAAAGCAAGGGCTATAAAAACTCTTGCGGATGTTGTTCGTTTTCTCCTCTCCTTGGTTAAAAAGTGATCTGGAACTGGACGCCGTAGATGGCATATTTACCAAATGCAGAGGATCCATGACCGGGAAAATCAACAGATCCGTCATCATAATTCATCCACTCAGCCCGGACTCGAAGGCCTTTGGCAATATCAACAGGCAAAGAAAAGCCCCACATATCGCTTCTTGCCGTGATATCCCTCCCGTCATATCCAACCTCGGCGTAAGATACGCCATAGATGAAATGGAGCTGAGAGGACCTGCCAAATATGGAAAAGTTATAGCCCAAGTCCACAAAGCCAAGATACGATCTTGCGTCATTCAATTTACCGCTTGAATCAATGACCGCACTGCAAATATATCCCGGCAGACTGTCACCCATGCCAACTGTGGTGTTACCCAGGTTTTGGCCCATATTTATCTCTACCTTGAAAGTGAACGGGTGGAATTCCCCCTTCACTCCAAGCGAGCCAGCCCAGGAAATCACATCGGAATCTGAACCTCCACCGGAAACATCTGCTGATCGTTTCTGGACCATTAATGAAGGATATATTCCAAGGCTGCTAAAGTACATAGGCGCCCCGACATCCAGCCTTGGAAGTATGTTGTGGCTTTGTACATCCCTTCCGTACCAAGGACCATATTCACCGCCATACTCCTTCCGCCCGTTCGGATCCACCAAAGCAACCGCCAACCTGCCCCAGTTGGCAAACTTCCAAGTGCCTCTGACTTGAGCCGTACGACCCGAGTAGAGTTCACCGTATCCCTCGCCAATACAATTAGTGATGACGGCGCCGAGCAATGCATCCGGGTTCAGCGGGGACAATGGCGTGGTGCTTTTCCCGGCCATCACCTGAAAATCCCCTATATCCCACCAACCATAGGCCTTCCGGAGCTCTGTTCTATTTTCGCTCCCCTGAGAGTAGTACCATGAATCCGGCTGACCTATCCCCAACTCAATATACATACCAACGTTATCCTCGTTGGTCCATCTTGCATAGAGCCGGGAAATAGCCGGGACGGTCACTGAAAGATTTGAGTAAGATGTACTGCCATCGCCCAACCAATACCACTGCGTGCTGTCCTTATCACGATCAATTCTCATAAAATCCACAAAAACGATTCCGCCCAGTTCCACCTTGGCCACAGCCGGCGCCGCAAAGACGACCAACAGCAATGCTGCAAACCAAACTACAAACAGTTTCTTCATCTCTTTACTCCTTTTTTGATTGTGGTTTTTTATACTACCTTCCCTTGCAAAATTAAAAAAAATTCACCTCCTTTTTTGTGTAATGTACCTACTTTAAGTAAAATGAATTTACCATCTTAAAATATTACTGTCAAGAACACCTCTAATTTCTCTCAAGCTGATATAAAGTAAAACTATTATTTATTTGTTTTATTTGTTTTATTTTTAAATCAGCTTCTTTTAACTTCCGATTATTTAAATAATCAATATCTTCTTTTCTTAAGGTAAAATTATAATAATAAACCGGTAAATAGTCGGCTAAAATTGAATACCTTTTATTCATATTATTGTCATTTAATAGTCCGACAATGACTTTGCGTTCCGGAAAAAAAAGCTTATCATGATAGCTGGTAATTATAACCGAATTTCCCTCGGTAAGCTCTAAAATGTTTCTTAATTCATATTTAGCCGAATTATTCTTCTCCACATAATACAATAATCCTTCTTCGGAACCCCAAACAACAAACCGCAGGGAAATAAAATAAATCAAAATAATTAAAATAATTCTTAAACTGTTTATAAACAATTTTTTATTAGAAATTTTTAAATATTTTTCGGCAAAATTTATTTTTGTTGACGGTGCAATCTTAAAATTAAGGTTATGTCTGGGAATTATGACTCTGGTAAATTTAATTAAAAAAAGGCTAACCAACGGTAAGGCGCCTAAATAAATCGGCAGCCAATATCTTGTATAGGAATTACCAATAGTAAAACTATTAACATCGGGATTGTCATTAAATTTCCAACTGCCGTAATAAAATAATAAAATTATTGAAATTATAAAATAAGAAAAAAGATAAAGAAAATGCCTTTTTCTCCACCGGCCGATCGCCTGCAAAAATAAAAATAAGCCCAAAACAGCCGGCCAAAACAGCCAATAAAACATATTAATAAAATAATAATAAAACATTTCCAGCGACTGCCGGGGATGAAATCCGAAATGAAAAATATTATTCTTTATTTTTTCAAAAGCTTCTTTCGGTTGAATTTGTTCGTTTGCCAAGCCAGATTTTACCAAACTACTACTGGCCTCGGCTATATTCCTGATTGACTGATTCATTTCCGGATAACCGCTGTTTAGCGGAAAATCATACAAGGCCTGATTCCAATAAAGCACCGGCAAGACGGCTAAAAATAAAAATGAAAGGAAAAGTATTAATTTTATCAAACCGATTTTTTTAATATTAAGCAGCCAAAGCATAACCAAAACCGGCGCCAGCCACAATAATTCCGAAGTTCTGGTTATAATAGCCAAACCAATAAAAAAACCGCCTAAAGCCGGATAGATTAATGCTAAATATTTATTTTTATCATATTTATTTTTAACCGCTTCAATTAAATAATATAGACCAATAATAAGTAAAACTACAAATAAAACATTGTGAAACATGCTTCTGGCGGCATAATAAATGTAGGGCGGGAATGAAGCCAATAAAAAGGCTGAAATTAAACCGTTGCGCCGGCCAAATATCTTTTTAACCAATAAATAAAAAAATATTAGGCCGACTGAAGCAAAAAACGGGGTTAAAAAAGGCAGTATTTTATAACTCGTAAAACTTATTATTCTTCCGTATATTAAAATAATACCCAAAAAACTAACCGGCTTTAAAATTCCGAAATCACCCCTAAAGCTTCTGGGGTGGATTATATCATCAACATATAAATTATATTTTTCCGAGATTATCATTTCCCCGGCCTGGCCGTATAGTTTTGTAAAAATATAATTTGCGGTTTCATCCGGGGATTCCCATTTAATAAAATTATCCGCCTGGATATAGGAAATATAGCCGGCCAAGCCAATAAAAAAACAAACCGCCAAAAATGCCACTATTATCCCCCGCCAATATTTTTTTATTATATTTTTAATATTTTTATTCATCATATTTGTTTTTTTATCCTAACAAACAATGCTAATTTTGGCAACAAAAAAAAGGCTAAACGCCTCTTGCTAATATTTTTTAATATATCAATTATATCCCGTAAGTCAATAAACTAACCACGGCAAAAGCAATCGCCAAATACAAGACTCCGGAAGCCAGCGGCAAAAGCGCGGCCAAATCAAAAACAATGGCTAAAAGTAAAATTACCACACCCGCCACTTGCAACATCATTTTTATTTTTCCCCAGATATTGGCCTGAATTTTTATGCCTTTTACCTTTCTCACCCAGGCCACGGAAATTATAATAAATTCAAGGCTTATAATAATTATGGCCGTCCAAAAATCAATATAACGGAGGATAATAATAAAAACCATGCTGCCAATTAAAATTTTGTCCGCCAAGGGGTCATAAACTTTTCCCCAATCGGTAATTTGATCTCTGGTTCTGGCCATGGACCCGTCCAAAGCGTCGGTGAAAGCCACCAATAAAAAGGCAATCAAGCCAATATAATAATGCTCATAAAGCATCAATATCGCCACAATTGGAGTTGTTAAAAAGCGAAAAATAGTTAAATGGTTAGGTTTAACTATTTTAGGAAATAATTTTAAAGCCGTCTTGGCCAATAATTTATCGTGGAAAAATAATTTATCGGATTTTTGAAAATTTGTATCTGCCATAAAATTTGCTATGATAGTATCATAGACCTCTTGCAAAATAACATTATGGCTAATTTTTCCAAATTTCGGTCTGCCTCGCCAGCAAGGCGGGCTACAAAATTAACAAAATTCCTCTGCTTATATTCAATATAAACATCATCACTTTCTTAATTTTTCGCTTCGAAATTTGAAAAAATTATCGCAAAGGCTTACTTTGCAAAAGGTCTTATGTGGAAATATTTTAAAAAAAATTTATTTTATTCTTTTATTATTTTAATCAGTCTGGCGATTACTACCAGCGCGGCGGTCTATCGTATTTATGCGCTAAATAAAAGCGGAATTGCCATTAGTTTAATATTAGCGGCTATTATCTTTATTATACTCCAAACTCTTTTAAAATCCAAGAGCGATGAGCCTATTTTTGATTATAAATTAAATAATAAAGAGAATAACTTTAAAACCGCAACTAAATCAACAATAAACTATATACTGCCGACTGTTTATATCTTATTTTTAGCTGGCTTGTTTTATATATTGTATTTATACCGGACCAATGAAGCTATAATTTCCCCCTGGCAAGTTTTGCCGAGCTATTTTTTCTTATTATACGGCTTGGCCACTTTATTATTATTTTTAATTATTTTAAAAAAATCAGGTAATAAATCCAGTCAATTAATAAAAATTATTCTGATAAGTCTTCACTATTTTTTATCTTTTTCCGTGGCCTGGCTAGTCTATAAAATAGGCTACGGTTATGACCCGTTTATTCATCAGGCTACGGTGGATTTAATCGCCAAAACCGGCTCAGTTGAGCCTAAGCCGTTTTATTATCTGGGCCAATACGGCCTAACCGTTATTTTACATAAAATAACCGCCATTCCCATTGTCTGGATAGATAAATTACTTGTGCCTGTTTTAGCCACTATTACCATACCGGCCTCGTTTTCCATATTTTTAAATAAACAATTTAATAATAAAAAAATTAATCTTTTATTAATCATCGCTTTGCTTATTTTTCCTTTTTCATTTTTTATTGTCACTACGCCGCAAAATTTAGCTTACATTTTTCTTCTTCTAGCCATACTTTTCGGTTTAATCTGCTCAAACTGGGCGGAATTACTAATTGTATATTTATTTTCCCTAACAACTTTATTAATACATCCGTTGGCGGGAATTCCGGCCGTATTATTTTCTCTGGCCCTGACAATATACCACAGCGACAAAAATAAAATAAAAAAATTCTTATACCCAGCCGTTTTTATATTATCATCAATTGCCCTTCCTTTGGTATTTTATTTTATAGAAATAAAAAATAATTTAGATATTCAAAATCAGACAATAACAGCCGAACAAACAAATCATATTTTTGCCAATTTTCTAATGCCGGACCAGGAAAATTTTATATTAAATTTTATCTATCTTTATGGATTTAATATTAAGTTATTAATCGCTCTTATGGCTCTGGCCGGCCTGGGGATAGCTGCCCGACACAGAAAAAAATGTAAAATCTTTTTTGTCTGCCTGCTGATGGCCTTGGCAATCGGAATATCGTATCTTCTGACAAAAAAGCTAACTTTTAGCTACCTAATAGACTATGAAAGAGATATTTTTTCAGACAGAATTCTGACCGTGGCTGCTATCTTCTTAATCCCATTTATATTAATAACCATATATTGTCTTGTCAACAAATTACTGCAACAACCAAAATTTATTAAAACACCTCTGTTTTTATTTTTGGCTATCCTTGTCGCCACCTCTCTATATATTTCCTATCCCCGCCTTGATAATTATTATAACTCTCACGGTTATAGTGTAAGCCAAAATGATATAGAGGCCGTCAACTGGATAAAAGCCGATGCCGGCGATAACTATATAGTTTTAGCTAATCAGCAAACCAGCGCCGCCGCCTTGCGGGAATTTGGATTTAATCATTATGTGACGCTTAAAAATAATTCAAAAACATATTTTTATCCTATTCCGACCAGCAGCCAATTATATCCATATTACCTTGATATGGTTTATAAAAAACCAAGCCGCGACACTATGCTGGCAGCCATGGATTTTACCGGCGCAGAAATTGGGTACTTTATCTTAAATAAATACTGGTGGGCATTCACAAAAATTTTAGCCGAAGCCAAAATTGAAGCCGATAGCTGGAAAAATATCAATAATGGGGAAATTTACATATTTAAATATAGTAAATAGAATAAAAATATAAATTAAAAAAACAAACTCAATTTTAATTGAGTTTGTTTTTTTAATTGCAAAAACTTTGACAAAATATCATTATTTTGTTAACTTTATATTTCAAAATAAACCCCGGCTTGTTAAACAAAGCGGGGTTTATTTTTATTAAAAATTATAACTCTAAATTAATCTGCAAATAAAAAATATGAAAAAAAACTGTAAACCGCGGCCAAGCGCTAATTTATCCAAAACATTTATTGAAATTTTAAAGATTGAAGCAAAAATATCGCTAATAATTTTAATTTTTCTGGCGGTTGCCTCATTATATTGTACAGCTTTTAATGAAGGAAATTATGCTATGGCTGTCAGTAATGGCCAGCAAACAAAAACAGAATATCAAGAAATTATTAATTTGACTAATGAAGCCAGACAAAAATACGGCTTGCCTGAATTAAAATACAATCCGCAATTGGCCCAAATAGCCGATAGCAGGATATCGGATATGAAAAATAAACATTATTTCGCCCATATCAATCCGGACAATAAGGGTCTAAAATATTTTGTTGAACAAGCTGACTATAATTATTTGATTGTCGGGGAAAATCTGGCTATTAATTATTATGACAGTCAGGAGGTGGTTCAGGCTTGGCTGGAATCCCCTTCTCACAGAGAGAATATTCTAAAACCAACTTTTAACGAAATCGGCCTAAGCTCAGATGAAATAAAAATTAATGGCAATAAAAATTTTGTTATCGCCATGATTTTGGGAGCAAAAAAATAAATCTTGCAAAAAGAAAAGGCACAACTGTAAAAAAAGCTGCGCCAGATAATTTGTTCTGATTTTTCAGAGAGATTTGAACCCTTAACCTTGCGCTTGCAAGGAGCCGCGCTGAAAAATCATTGATAGCGACTTTTAATCTTAATATAACTAATGGTATAATATTCAAAAAAAATTATCAAATAAAAGACTATTTAACATTATATATTGGATTCATTTTTCTTAATCTCTTTATAATTCCGGGTAAAATTTTTAACACTTTTTTAATCTCAGCTTCGGTGTTATTTTTACCCAAGCTAAACCGGATTGAATTGTGGGCGACTTCCTTTTTAATCCCCATAGCCGTTAAAACATGAGAGGCTTTTAGGCTCCCCGAAGCGCAGGCCGAACCGGTGGAAACCGCCACACCTTTTAAATCAAGCGCAATTAAAATTGACTCCCCTTCCACGCCTAAAAAGGAAAAATGAGCATGGGCCG
>CAYMCJ010000012.1:0-17634 GCA_964388985.1 uncultured Gammaproteobacteria bacterium
GCGTTTGTTTGAGCTTTAACGCCCTGCGCTCTCTGGCGCAGGGATGATTTACAAATTAAACCAATAATAAAATCAATATGTACCATTTTTATAAGGGAAAAGAGGAGGGAAAGGAGTTTTGTTTTAATATTGAAGCTACAGAACCACTAGATGAATCAGAATTAAAAATTTTAAAATATCTTTTAGCAGAAGGTTTTATAATAAATACAATTAAAGATGAAACTCAGCTGGATAAAAATAAGGAAAAAATAGTAGAATTAGGTCCGAGGCTTAATTTCGCTACTGCGTCCTCTACTAATGCAGTGGGAATATGTTATTCCGTTGGATTAAAAAAAATAAAACGAATAGAAATTTCAAGAAGATATTTATTTAAAAATGATGTCGGCAAAAGTGAATTTATAAAAAATAATCATGATATGATGACCGAATGTGTTTATAATGATTCTTTGGTCAGTTTTGAAACAGGCATAAAGCCAAAGCCTGTTTTTTTTGTACTTTTGATAGAAGAGGGAATTGAGGCTATAAAAAAAATAAATAAAGACATGGGACTTGGCATGGATGAATGGGACGAAAATTTTTATTTTAAATTATTTGCAGAAGATTTAAAAAGAAATCCCACCAATGTTGAATGTTTCCAGCTTGGCCAGGCCAATAGTGAACATTCTCGTCATTGGTTTTTCAAAGGTAAGTTAGTCATTGACGGAAAAGAGAAAAAAGATAATCTTTTAGATATAATATTTGCGACCCTAAAAGCAAACAAAGAAAATAGCTTAATTGCTTATAAAGATAATTCTAGTGTTATTAAAGGTTATGATATTATTTCTATTATTCCCGAGATACCCGGGAAGGCATCTAAATTTGTAAAGAAAAATTTGAAATATCATATATTATTAACCGCTGAAACTCATAATTTTCCTTCAGGGGTAGCCCCCTTTCCCGGAGCTGAGACCGGAACAGGAGGAAGAATAAGGGATGTGCAGGCTACTGGGCGAGGTGCTTTGGTGGTAGCCGGGACTGCTGGTTATTGTGTTGGTAATCTAAATATTCCAAATTATGAATTGCCTTGGGAAGATAAAAATTTTAAATATCCGGATAATTTGGCTACGCCTTTAAAAATTGAAATAGAAGCCAGCAATGGTGCTTCTGATTATGGAAATAAATTTGGCGAACCTTTAATTCAGGGCTATACCAGGTCTTTTGGCATGATTTTACCTGATAAATCTAGGCAAGAGTGGGTAAAACCAATAATGTTTACTGGCGGGGTTGGCCAAATTGACGATAAACATATTGAAAAAGATAAGGCGAAGACAGGAATGATCATAATACAAATCGGGGGGCCGGCTTATAGAATCGGCATGGGCGGAGGATCAGCTTCAAGCATGATTCAGGGTGAAAATATTGCTGAGCTTGATTTTAATGCCGTACAACGCGGGGATGCAGAAATGGAGCAAAAAATGAATCGGGTAATTAGAGCTTGCGTTGAATTAGGAAACAAAAACCCGATTGTTAGTATTCATGACCAAGGAGCTGGCGGCCCATGTAATGTCCTGACTGAATTAGTTGAGCCTGTAGGCGGGCGAATAGAAATAAGAAAAATAAAAATTGGCGACAACACTTTGTCAGTCTTGGAAATTTGGGGAGCGGAATACCAAGAAAGAAATGCCCTACTTATTAAACCGGAGAAGCTTGAATTATTTACGGAAATTTGTGTTAGAGAAAGGGCTGATTTTGAAATATTGGGAAAAATTACCGGAGATGGTCGGATTGTTGTACATGATGAAGAAGATGATTCAACCCCGGTAAATTTAGAACTTGAAAAAATATTAGGCAAAATGCCACAAAAAACTTTTAAGGATAACCATATCAAAATAGATTTTAAACCATTAGATATTCCGAATGACTTAAATTTTAAAAATGCACTTAAAAATGTATTACGGCTTTTATCAGTAGGATCAAAAAGATTTTTAACTAGCAAAGTGGACAGAAGTGTTACAGGTCTTATTGCCAGACAACAATGCGTTGGCCCTCTACAGTTGACTTTATCTGATGTGTCAGTGATTGCTCAAAGTCATTTTAGTAAAACCGGGACAGCTATTTCTATTGGCGAACAACCAATGAAAATGATTATTAACCCAAGAGCAGGAGCTAGGATGAGCGTTGCTGAGGCTTTAACTAATATGGTTTGGGCTCGAATCAGTAATTTAGAACATATTAAATGTTCTGGAAATTGGATGTGGGCAGCCAAACTTCCTGGTGAGGCTTCTCGCATTTATGATGCTGCCGTGGCTATGCGGGATATAATGATAGAATTGGGAATTGCTATTGATGGTGGCAAAGATAGTTTATCTATGGCCACTAAAATAAAGGATGAAATAGTGAAATCTCCGGGCGAATTAACGATTTCGGCTTATGCCACTATGCCTGACATAGAAAAAGTTATAACACCCGACATCAAAAGGTCAGGTGAGAGCGAATTGTGGTTTTTAGATATTAATAAAAAATACCGAATGGGTGGTTCAGCTTTAGCCCAGACTTTGAAACAACTGGGAGAAGAAACGCCGGACGTGGAAAACGCAGAAAAACTAAAAGATTTATTCAAGACTATTCAGGAAATGATTGACAAAAATGTTATTCTCGCCGGACACGATCGTTCGGATGGCGGGTTAATTACCACGATTTTGGAAATGGCCTTTGCCGGAAATTGCGGTTTAGATATAAATATTGATACAGCCGAGGAAAATGTTTGGCAATTCTACTTTAATGAAGAGGTTGGGCTGGTAGTTGAAATTGCCAAAGATAAAAGAGAAGAGTTTCAAACAGTTATTGATAAGTATGATTTAGGTAGTAATATAACTTTATTGGGAAAAACTACTATAAGTAAGGATATATTGATAAAACATAATCAAGAGATTATTTTAAAAGAGAGAATGATAGACCTGAGAAAAACATGGGAAGAAACCAGTTCAGAATTAGAGAAAAAGCAAACCGATATGGAATGTGCCCAAGAAGAGTATAAAAATATTATTAACCAAAGGAATCCTGAATATAAGTTAAGTTTTGATCCCAAAGTGACTCCTCAAAAAATATTAAACAAGGAAGATAAACCGAAAGTGGCCATTATTCGGGAGGAAGGCAGTAATGGAGATCGGGAAATGACCACTGCCTTTTTTGCCGCCGGATTTGAACCATGGGATATCATGATGGCTGATTTATTGAGCAAAAAAATTACTCTCAATAAATTTAGAGGTATTGTTTTTGTCGGGGGATTTTCGTATGCTGATGTTTTAAGCTCAGCTAAGGGCTGGGCTAGCACCATTCGTTTTAATGAAAGTTTAAGAGTTATGTTTGATGATTTTTATAATCGTCCCGATACATTTTCTTTAGGAGTTTGCAATGGTTGTCAGCTTATGGGACTTCTCGGCTGGGTACCCTGGAGAGGAATAGAAGATAAATTACAGCCAAGATTTATACAAAATAATTCAAAAAGATTTGAATCTCGTTGGATAACTACGAAGATATTAACTAGCCCCGCGATTATGTTAAAAGACATGGAGGGTTCAAGTTTAGGAATATGGATAGCTCATGGCGAGGGTAAATTACATTTTCCCGATAATAAAATTAAAGATGAAATAATAAATAAAAAATTAGCTCCCATAGTATTCGCAGATGATGATAATAAACCGACTGAAAAATATCCTTTTAACCCTAACGGCTCGCCTGAAGGAATTACCGCCCTTTGTTCTCAGGACGGCCGACATCTGGCAATGATGCCACATCCGGAAAGGGTATTCTTAAAATGGCAGTGGCCGTATATGAGCGAAAAATGGAAGAAAGAATTAGAGGCCTCGCCTTGGTTGAAAATGTTTCAAAATGCCAGGGAGTGGTGCTAAAAAAATAATTAATTTTGTTTATGCCTACTTATGAAGACCGGGGAGTTTCTCCGCACAAACCGGACGTGAAAAATGCTATAAAAAATATAGATCAGGGTCTTTTCCCGAACGCTTTTTGCAAGGCCATCCCTGATGTTTTGGGTAATTCAGACGACCATTGTTTACTTTTGCATGCTGACGGAGCCGGTACTAAATCGTCTTTAGCTTATATTTATTATAAAGAAAATAACGATTTAAGCGTTTTTCGGGGCATTGCTCAGGATTCCCTGGTTATGAATTTAGATGATCTTTTGTGCGTGGGAGCAACCGGACCATTTATATTATCAAATACCATTGGCAGAAATTATCATTTGATAAGCGGTCAAATTATAAAAGAGATTATTTTAGGTTATGCTAATTTATCAGAGCTTTTAAATAAATATGGGGTTGAAATAAATAATTGCGGAGGCGAGACGGCTGACCTGGGCGACCTGGTCAGAACCCTGATAGTAGACTCAACTATTGCCGCCAGGATAAAAAGAGAAGATTTTATTGATGCTAGTCAGGTGAAGCCTGGTCAGGTGATAGTTGGCTTGGCTTCTTTTGGGCAGGCTATTTATGAAGATAAATATAATTCCGGCATTGGTTCTAATGGTCTTACCTCTATCCGGCACGAAATTTTATCTTCAAAATATAAAGATAAATATCCGGAATCATTCGCGCCAGAAATAAAAAATATTGCCTATACCGGAAAATTTGAACTTAATGACAAACTTCCTGAAACTAATATTTCTGTCGGACAGGCCTTGCTGTCGCCGACCAGAACATACGCGCCGATAATTTTAAAGATTTTAAAAAAATATAGAAAAAAAATATCAGCCATAATTCATAATTCTGGCGGTGGGCAGACTAAATGTTTTAATTTTGGGCAAAATATTAAATATATAAAAGACAATTTGTTTGTCCCGCCACCATTATTTAAATTAATAAAAGACAATACTGAAATTACTAATTATGAAATGCACCGGGTTTTTAATATGGGTTCACGTATGGAAATAATATGTGACAAAGAAATTAGTTCAGAAATTATTAATATATCCAAAGAATATAATGTTGAAGCACAAATTATAGGACGGACCGAAGAAGGACGGGGGACTTCTCTAATAATAGTTGCGCCTGATGAAACCTTGGAATATAAATAGTAATAAATATTACATAAGTAAGGGAGGCATTTGTATGCTTTTCTTTTATTTTTCAAATATTAATGCTAAGTTATTTAATAGATAAAATGTATAGAATTTATGGACAAGCAAACGCAAAAACAATTATTAAAAATAGTAAAAAATAATTATCAGGAAATTGCGGCTGATTTTAATGAAACCAGGAAAAGACACGCGGAACCTTTGTGGTCCGGGCTGGTTAATATTGCCAAGAAAATAAAAAAGAATGATAAAATATTGGACGTGGGGTGCGGCAACGGGCGGCTACTGGAGATAATCGGCAAGAAAGAGATTGATTATTTAGGCGTTGATAGCAGCCAAGAGCTTATTAATATCGCCAGACAAAGATTCCCTCGCAATAAGTTTGCGGTTGGCGATATTTTAGATTTAGGGCAGATTAAAGATATTGATTTTAATTATGTTTTTTGCGTGGCGGTTTTTCATCATCTGCCTGGCCGTGATTTACGCATTAAAGCTTTAAAGCAGTTAAAAAATAAGGTTTCTCCAGACGGCCGGATTATTTTAACGGTTTGGAATTTATGGCCGCAAAGAAAATTTAGAAAATTAATTTTAAAATTCGTTTTGCTTAAATTAATTAAAAAGAATCCGCGTTGGAGCCGGGTAGGCAAAATGGATTGGGGGGATATTGTTTTTACCGGTTTTAACGCCCAAGCACAAAGATATTATCACTCTTTTACAAAATTCGGCTTGAGAAAGATTATTAAAAAAGCCGGATTAAAAATTGAAAAATTATATAAAGATAAGTATAATTATTATGCCATATTAAAAAAATAGCTCTACGAATTACGAATAAAGTACAAATTTACGAATAATATATTTATGTTACCTGTTTATAATAATTTATTATGTTTTATTGTTAATACAAGAAAGTTTTATAAAGTAAATAATAGTAAATTATTGTAAATCATAGTAATTAATTTTTTTGTATTTGTCCCGCCATTTATTATTGACGCTGGATTATGTTGGGGTGGTGATAAATTTGCAAAAGATTCGTAATTTGTAAAAAAATAATTGCCAAAAATATTTATATGATGGTTAGTAAAGAAAAATTTGAGCAATTGGTTGAGCAGGCGCTGGACAGCCTGCCGGAAAAGATTAGCGCTAAAATGAATAATCTAGCTATTTTTATAGAGGATTATCCGACCAAGGAGCAGTCGGGAAAAGTCGGCAAGGGCAGAGGGCAATATACTTTATTTGGTTTATTTGAAGGCTATGGTCAGGCTAAGCATTTAAATTTCGGGCCGGTTTTGCCGGACAGGATTACAATATTTAGAAAGCCGATTTGCCAACAAGCTAACAGTTTTAAGGAGGTCAAAGAGCAGGTAATAAGTACGGTTAAACATGAAATCGCTCATCATTTTGGCTCCAATGAAACTGGGGCCAGGAAGGCTGGCCGGGTTGTGTGATTTATAAGAATTTTTCTTGATTTAAGCAGATTTTTGTGATAATATAATTTTAAAGCTCCTTTAAAGGAGTTTTTATAATAATTTGTTAAGCCCCGCTACCAGCCTCGCCAGCTCGTCTAGGCGGGCAAATGGGGCACATACGAATTAATGTTATTTTGTGCAGATTGCTCCTGTGGTGAAATTGGATATCACACTTGGCTTCGGACCAAGGATTTTGGGTTCAAGTCCTGACAGGAGCACCAAGTAATTTATAATTTTATATTTATTATTTTAAATTTATAAATAAAAAATAGAAAATAATAAATAATAAATTATCAGGGCTGGGTAGCTCAGTTGGTTAGAGCGTAGCACTCATAACGCTAAGGTCGTGGGTTCAATTCCCACCCCAGCTACAAGCAGGAATTTTGATATTGAAATAACTATAACAACGGTGGGTTTGACTGGTATGTGAACCAGTCATCCGCCTTGCCGTAGGCAAATTGGCGGGCAATCTCCACCCCAGCTACCGATTAGTATAAAGTTAAAAGTAGAAAGTAAAAAGTGTTAAAATAACTTTATAACTTTTTATTTTCTACTTTTAACTAAATTAGCGCTCATAGCTCAGTTGGTAGAGCAGTTGCCTCTTAAGCAAACGGTCGGGGGTTCGAATCCTCCTGGGCGCACTATAAAAATTCAGTTGGTAGACCCGCCCCGGCGGCGGACGAATTATTGAAATAGGCCGGGATTACTTAAATTTTTATGTCATTTCAACAAATCATTTTGCTTCTCACTACTTATAAATATCTCCTTCTTTTTCCGATAGTCGTGGTTGAGGGACCGATTATAACTGTCATTGCCGGTTTTTTATCCTCTCTTGGCCACCTTAATATATTTATAGCCTACGGAGTGATAGTGGCTGGCGATTTGGCTGGCGATACCGTTTCTTATGCGCTTGGTCGTTGGGGTGGTGTTCAACTTATTAAACGATGGGGGCATTATGTCGGATTTAATATTGAGCGTGTCGAAAAGTTTAAAAATCATTTTAATAAGCATACCGCCAGTACAATCATTTGGGGAAAGCTGGCTTACGCGATGGAGATGCCATTTTTAATTGGCGCCGGACTCGCTAAAGTTCCGTACAAAAAATTTTTTCTTTATACTTTAATACCAACCTTGCCAAAATCTTTATTATTTTTACTTATTGGTTTTTATTTTGGCGAGTCTTACAATAAGATTAATACGTATCTTGATTACACGGCGATTGGGACAATTGGATTAGCCATCATATTTATCGCAATCTATTTTGTAGTGAAAAAAATGAGTAAAAAATATGAAGATAAAAATATGGATTAGTTAATTAAAATAATTTATGAATTTTGGAAAAAACTTTGATACTATTTATAATAAAAGAGAAAGAGAAGTAATTGACAAAGAAAAGGAGAAGTAATATTTTAATTTTATTAAATTTTTATTTATGAAAATACTCATTGTTGGCCCAACTTTTTATCCGAATGTTAACGGGGCCTCTTATTTTACTCAGGGGCTCGCGCATTACCTTTATAAAAGGGGCCATTCAATTTTAGTAATTGCGCCATCTAGATTTATACGCGATGAAAATTATAATTTAGATGGGGTTTCGGTTTTTGGGGCCAGGTCTTTCCCGACATTTACAAATGGATTCAGGATTGCTCAATCAATTTTTATAAAAAACAAAATTCGTGAAAAAATAAAAGAATTTTCACCCGATGTTATTCATTTGCAAAGTCATCTTGTGTTCGGCCGGGCGATAGTGAAAATTGCCAAAGAGTTTCAGATTCCTGTTGTTGGAACCAATCATTTTATGCCGGAAAACCTCATTCATTATTTTTATCTGCCAGGGAAGGTGGAAAATTACATTATTAGGTGGGCCTGGAAGGGTTTCCTTAAAATTTTTGAAAAAATAGATGCCGTTACAACCCCAACCGAGATTGGAGCAAAACTTTTAGCCGATATCGGACTGACAAAGACTGTTGTTTCCATCTCTAACGGAGTTGATTTGAAAATCTATAATCCGCAAAACAACGGCAATTATTTAAGAAGGAAGTACAATTTGCCGGAAAAATCAACCTTGTTATATTTGGGAAGATTGGATAAGGAAAAAAATGTTGATGTTCTCCTGAAAGCATTTGCCTTAGCCGTGAAAAAATTTGATGCCCATTTCATTATAGCCGGGATTGGCGCTGAAGAGAAAAATTTAAGAAAATTGACGGCCGAATTAAAGATTAAAAAATTAGTTACATTTACCGGCTTTGTGGCCGAGAAGGATAAACCGTATTTGTATAGAATTGCCGACTGTTTTGCCATCGCGGGAATTGCCGAATTGCAAAGCATTGTTACCATGGAAGCTATGGCTTCGGGATTGCCGGTTATCGCCGTTAAGGCCATGGCCTTGCCGCACCTGGTTAGACATGGTGAAAATGGATATTTATTTAAAATAGACGAAGTAAAATTAATCGCCGGGTATATTATTAATATTTTTTCTAACAAAGAATTAAGAAATAGAATGTCAGAAAAAAGCCTGGAGATTATAAAGGGTCATGATATTGATAAAATAATAGAGAAATATGAAACGCTTTACACTAAAATTATTAATCGTTAAACACCGGGCATTATGGAAAGATAAATCTTTTGCCATTTCAGCCATGACTGGTTTTATATTTTTTATTGCCAGTCTTTTTGCCAATTACGGCGCAGTGAGATATGCGGCCGAAAGAGTAGGAAACGCAACTACCGATATTCTGTTGCAAAATCTGCCGGTAATAAATACTGATATCATTTTTAGCGAGGGCGCGTTTTTGTTTGTTGTTTTTGTCATTATTTTGCTTGCTCTAGAGCCAAAAACGATTTCTTTTACTCTCAAAAGTATTGCTTTATTTATTTTTATTCGGGCTATTTTCGTAAGTATGACCCACCTGGCTCCTTATCCGGATCATATTATACCGGATTTAGACGCCTTGCATTACCTTAGTTCGGGAGCGGATTTATTTTTTTCCGGCCATATCGGCCTGCCCTTTCTTATGGCGTTGCTATTTTGGGAGGACAAGAGTTTACGGTGGATTTTTTTACTTAGTTCTATTGTGGCGGCAATAGCGGTTATTTTTGGCCATCTACACTATACAATTGATGTCTTTTCCGCTTTTTTTATTGCTTATGGGATTTACCATATTGCACAAAAGGCTTTTTCAAAAGATTATAAACTTTTTGCCCATGGTTTAGATATCAATGATATTATATAATAAATATGTCTACCCCTCATGATAAAATTTGTTTTCTTCTTTTGCCTGGTTTTTCTCCTGATTATAAGCCTGTTCTTACACTTAAGCGGGCATTAGAAAAGCGCGGGTACGCGGCAATCGCCAACAATTTTTTTGGCGATTTAGTAGTTGATGATTTTAAAAAATTGACTATAAAGCAATGCCAAAAAAATATATCCGATATAATCAATCAGGCTTGCCTGAAGTATGACCGAGTAATAGGAATTGGAGTAAGTCTTGGCGGGGCCTTGTTATTGGAACACGCAAAAACTACAAATAATCTTTATGGCATAGTGAGCATTGGCACGCCATTTAAATTAAAGTATCGGCGGCTTATGCGTATCGGGGAATTTCTTTTGCCAATTGCGTACCCAATCTGGAAGCTTTTTGAAAAAATTAAGCGCCTGCGTCTGCTCCCCATCGGAGCCGAACCAGTTGTGGTTCAATATTTAGAAAATGATTTTTTGCAAAAATTAGAAAATGTACAAGTTCCCGTGTTGTTTCTTCATAGTAAAAAAGATTTAGTGACGGATTATAGGGCTCTGCCCGAATTTACAGGAAAAATTTCAAGCCAGCATAAGAAAATTATCCTTTCCGAAAATGGTAATCATGTCATAAATCATGACCCGGAATTTATTTTTGAACAATCAGCGCATTTTTTTAATCTGTTGTAATTTTAAGAAAATTGACAAGGCGGAAGTTAGATAGTAATATGCAAAGATAATTATTTGCACATTAAATTAAACATAAGGAGGGTAATAAAAATGAGCAAACTTCTGGAAGACATTGATGATTTTATATTTAATAACATAGTTAATTTAAGCATATGGTTATATAGAAGATATGAGCGGGACTGTTTTAGCCTAAGTAAAATTTGCGTGGCCATAATATCATTGATTACTTTGTTTATCCTTATTTCTATTTCTGAAAGCAAAATATATTTAGTTACTGTTTTGGTTATTTTGTTTGCAATAAATATTTCTCACAGCAAAATTTTTGATGAAAAAAGAGTATATTTTTCAACGAAAGCCACGGCAGAAGAATTATATAAGATAGGCTCAAGACCTGAAATAAAATTATTAAGGCGTTTTATTGCGGCGATACAGTCTCTGCTTGCCATAATTATGTTTCTACTTTTTATGTTAACCGCTCAATTAGAGCCTCTCCTTTATTGTTTAATGTTTCTAATAAGTATTATTTTATTTTATAGTTGGTTTTGTTGTGGAGAGGTGTTCAAGCGATTGCGATTACGTATAAATCATACCCAATGAATTAACTTTATTGGGTTTTTTATTAGAATAAACAAAAAACAATCCCAAAAATAAGGGATTGTTTTTTCTTTTTTTGAAACTAGTTTATTATACGTCCCTTTTTCCCTTCAAGGCATCTTTTAGGGTTTTCCCGGTTCTAAATTTAGCTACGGTTACTTCTGGGATTTGAATCCGTTGGCTTGGATTTTGTGGATTTACTCCGCCGCGGGCGTGTCTGGTTCTGGCCAAGAAAGTTCCAAAACCGGTAATAGTTACCTCTTTACCGGCCTTAAGTTCTTTAATGATGACGCTTACCAGAGTTTCCAGCATACTTTCCGCCTGTTTTTTGGTAACGGCCGCTTCAGCGGCGATTTTTTCAATTAAACCTGCTTTGTTCATATGTTTTAGTTAGTTAGATATTAGTTAATTAGTTACACAGTTTTAATAACTAAGTAACTGGGCAACTCATTAACTAAGTAACTAAATTATTAGACCTACTGCATAATAATTTACTACTGCAATTTCCATATTTTGGCCAAATTTTCCCAAAATTTTTTCAGCTTACCTTACAGGTAAACTTCAAAAATTGTTTGAAGAATTTGTTTCAAAATCTGAAAAATTTCGCTACGCAACTTATTATGCAGTAGGTCTATTTTATATTAACAAATTCTATAATCGGTTTTATGCTTTTAGCTTTGGTTGATTTGGTATTAATATCAATCAGGACGGCGTTAAATATCGCGCTCCCCTTTTCCGGAATTACGTGCGGATATTTTATTTGGGTTAAAAATGTTTTTATAATATTTTCTTTATCAACGCCGATACATTCCTCGTCCGCGCCTACCATACCGATATCGGTTATGTAGGCCGTACCCTGGTCGGTAATTTTATGGTCCGCGGTCATAACGTGGGTATGGGTGCCGACCACGGCGCTTACCCGGCCGTCAACATAATGCCCAAGCGTTATTTTTTCGGAAGTGGCCTCGGCATGTACATCAATAATTATACCAGATAAATTTTGTTTTGCAAATTTAGCCAAAATTTCGTCTATTTTGTGAAAAGGGCATTCGTAGTCATTTTTCATAAAGGTCCGGCCGATGAGATTGATAAGGAGAATTTTTTTTTTCTTAAAGTTAATTATGGCAAAGCCTTTTCCCGGGGCCCGGGGTGAATAATTAGCCGGTCGGATAATCGGAAATTTGTCATAAACAGATAACTGTTTTAGTCGGTCAAAAGCATGGTCGCCGTTGGTAAAATAATCAACCCCGGCGCCGACAAGTTCTTTCAGACTACTTTCGGTAACGCCGTTGCCATGGGCGGCGTTATCGGCATTGGCAATAATTAAGTCCGGATTTTCCCGCTTTTTTATTTTAGGCAGAATTTTTGCCACGGCCAGGCGGCCGATTTTTCCGTTTATGTCGCCGATTAATAGGATTTTCATAAAAGATAGTACTTTAGAGGTTAATACTTAAATAAAATAAGAGTGCCCTAATTTTACAAAATATTTAATAATCAAACAATGTTAAATAACCAATATCCAATATTTATTCAACCCTCAATAGTCTAATATTTAATTGAATGTTAATTTATTGAATATTGAATAAATGTTGAGTGTTGGATATTTGGTTATTAATCTCTATTCTATGCTAACATAAGTTTTTTTTAAGCACAAGTAAATTGACATTCTGATGAAGTTAATATAAGATTCAGCTAAATAAAATAGCATCGTTAGATTTTATAAAGAGGAGGGCAAATAATGGCAGGAAGGTTAAGCAGAAAAGAAATTCTTGATGCTCTTACCTGTGATAGCAGTATTGAAGGCTGTGATCCTGACTGGCGGCGCGAAGTCATATCAAACGCAAGTAAGGAGGATATAGATTGGGTACAAGATGCGTTGAATTTAGGTAAATTACCAAACGAGATTGAAAGCGAGATTTTTTGGTAAGAGTAAAATTTAATTTCCAAAATCAAAATCAAAAGGGAACGGAATTTAACCGCTCCCTCTTTTATATATTTGGTTATTGGTTATTAGTTATTGGAATTTTTGCCTTAGCGGGCATATTCCGTTACTCGCATTTCCCGAATAACATTAACTTTAATTTCGCCCGGGTATTTTAATTCCTGTTCAATTTTTTTGGCAATATCGCGGGCCAGATTATGCGCTTTTAAATCATCTATTTCTTCCGGCACAACAAACACTCTTACTTCCCGGCCGGCCTGAATGGCATAGGATTTTTCCACCCCTTCAAAAGAATTGGTGATTTTTTCCAGCTCTTCTAAGCGTTGCAGATAGCGCTCGTAAGTATCGTGCCTGGCGCCGGGCCGGGCGGCCGAAATGGCATCAGCTGTCTTTACTATGATTGAAATTAAATCTTTGGGGTGGTCGTCGTGATGGGTTTCAATCGGATTTATAATCTCCTGGGGCAAATTAAATTTTTTGGCAATATCGCGGCCTATTTCAGGATGCGTGCCCTGAACTTCGTGGTCAACCGCTTTGCCGATGTCATGCAAGAGGCCGGCTTTTTTGGCAGTGGTAACATCAACCCCGAGTTCTTCAGCCAACAGAGAGGAAAGATGAGCGACTTCAATAGAATGTTCCAGAGCGTTTTGTCCGTAGCTGGTGCGGTATTTGAGCCGTCCGATAATCTGCACTAATTTCGGGTCAAAGCCAGTAACGCCGATTTCATACATAGCTTCTTCCCCGGCTTTTTTAATATCAAGCGCCAGTTCTTTTTTAGCTTCATTAATAGAGTCTTCAATTTTAGTGGGGTGAATTCGGCCGTCTTTTATTAAATGATCAAGGGCTCTTTTGGCGATATGGCGTCTGATAGGGGAAAATCCCGACACAGTAATCGCGTTTGGAGTGTCGTCAACAATAATTTCCACGCCGGTTAGTTGCTCAATTACTTTTATGTTTCTGCCTTCCCGCCCGATAATTCGGCCTTTCATTTCGTCGTTAGGCAAATCAACGACCGTAGTGGTTATTTCCGCCGTATAGGTGGAGGCGATTCTTTGCATAGCGCCGGCCATCAGGTCGCGGGCTTTGGCTTCAATTACTTCTTCTGATTCTTTTTCCAATTTGGCTAGCCGTACCATTAAATCATCCTTGGTTTGCTGTTCAATATTTTTAAATAAAATTTCCCTGGCTTCATCTTTGGACATTTTGGCGATTTTTTCCAGTTTTTCCAGCTGCTCTTCTTTTATTTGTTTTATTTTTTCTTTCACTTCTTCCACCCGGTTTACTTTATCGTAGAGCTGTTGCTGCTTGTCCTGCAGTTCCAATAATTTTTGTGAAAAAGCGGTTTCTCTTTTTTCCAGCCTTGACTGCAGATTATTAATTTCTTGCCTCCGGCGGTTATCTTCATTTTTGGCTTCATCAATGATTTTTAAGGCCTTGTCCTGGGCCTGGAGCATTAATTCTTTCTGTTTTGTTTTGGTTTCCGCTAAAATTTTCTGCGCCTTGGCCTCAGCGCTATTTATTTCCGATAAAGCTCTTTTTTTGCGAATCCAGTAGCCAACAAAAAAACCGCCTATTGCCAAAGCTACATAAATAATATATTCCATAATATTATTTTTCTGCTGTTAGGAGGTTTAAGAAATAATTTAATTTAAGCAAATACAACTAAATCCAAGACAAAAAATCGTCTGGTTGAATTATCTAAATAAGAATTTTAGTTTTTATATCTAAAAAGGCTTTAGAGTATTTATTAATTTTCACAAAATTTGCTAATATTAAATTAAAATTTTTACACCAAAAATTCCCTAATTGCAGAATTCATTATTGATTTAGTTTATGAATATACCCTAACATATAATTTAATTTTTGGCAAGATAAAAAAACCGCCGTAAAAATATTAATTTGGGTACAAATTCAGTATTTACAGCATCCTCATAAAAAAAACCGGCTTGCGATTGAAATCCGGTTATAAAATTTAGAGGTTAAAATTTGCTGTTTGATGGCCGACTATAAATTATAAGCCAATTTTTTTCATATTTTGGAGAAAATTTTTTATATTTTCAGGTTTCCAGGCAATAAAGTTCCCCTGCTTTTCCCATACTTTAAAAGCTATAATTACCAGTACTCAAGAGATAATTGATTTTGAATTTAAATATATCAGAATTGCACTGGTGCCAATTATTACCAAATCGCTCAACATAGCCATTGCCTGAATTAAATATCTCATATTTCCCTCCCGGTTGACATTTTTATTTACTGATTATTTTATCAATTATGCCGTAGCGGCAGGCTTCTTCGGTGGACATAAATCTGTCCCGGTCAGTATCTTTTTCAATTACGGAAATTTTTTGGTTGGTGTGCTTAGCCAGTATTTTATTCATTTTATCCTTTACTTTTAAAATATGCTCGGCCCTTATTTTTACATCCGTGGCCTGGCCTTCAAAGCCGCCCATAACCTGATGAATCATAATTTCCGAGTTGGGCAGGGCGAACCTTTTTCCCTTGGCCCCGGCCGCCAAGAGCATGGCGCCCATGGAAGCGGCCATACCGACGCAAATGGTTGAAACATCGCTCTTTACGTATTGCATGGTGTCATAAATGGCCATGCCAGCTGTAACCGAGCCGCCCGGGGAATTAATATAGAATTTAATATCTTTGTCTTTATTTTCGGCGTCCAAAAACAGAAATTGGGCAATTACGATATTGGCGACATGGTCGGTTAAAAGTTCGCCCAAAAAAATTATCCGGTCTTTTAACAGGCGGGAATAAATATCATAAGCCCGCTCAATCTGACCATTTTTTTCAATTACAGTTGGAATTAAGGCCATATAGTTTGAGGTTTATTTTTGTTATTTTAGTAATTATCACAATTAAAGTATAGATGGTTTTGTTCCAGATGTCAATTATACGTTTACTTTATGAATGTTACTATTGACAATACTATTGACAAAATTGTTTATTATGTTAATCTATTAATATAAAGGTTAGTTGTTTTTATGCAATTAACCTTTTTATTTTATATAATAATTTTATCCGTTTTGTTTCGGCAAGTTAAGACCAGAAAAGCGGATTAAGACAATCAAATTATGTCTGATTTATCAAATGCCATAAAGAATATTTGTGATGAAAAAGGTTTAAGCTACGAGGCGGTTATTAGCACTATTGAGCAGGCTTTGGCGGCCGCTTATCGTAAGGATTTTGGCCAAAAAAATCAAAATATAAAAGTTGAATTTGATTCGGAAAACGCCAAGTCCAAAGTTTTTGACGTTAAAATCGTGGTTGAAGATATGCCCCCCGAAGAACCCTCTGACATTGAAGTTACAGAGAGTGAGGAAGGAGAGAGTGCAGAAGAACAAGAGAAGGGCAAAAAAGCCAAAGATGATAAAAAAGAATCCTTTCAACCGGCTGCGCAGGTGGGCGGACAAGGGGAATCTGAAGATAGCGAGGAAATTGCGGAAGAAGAGGAAAGAAAATTTAATCCCAAGACGGAAATTCAATTAAGCGATGCCAAGTTATTAAAAAAGACCGCTAAAGTCGGAGATGAAATAAAGACCAAGTTAGAAGTGCCAGAAGCTTACGGCCGTATGGCCGCGCAGACAGCCAAACAGGTAATCATCCAGCGTTTAAGGGAGGCGGAAAGAGAAATAATTTTTAGTGAATTTAAAGATAAGGAAAAAGAAGTTGTCAGCGGTATTATTCAAAGGCGTGAAAACAGGGTTGTGTTGATTGATTTAGGGAAAGCAGTTGGAATTATTCCGGCTGAAGAGCAGATTCCGGGCGAAAATTATAATTCCGGCGAAAGAATCAAAGTATTTATAAAAGAAGTTCGTTTTGGTTCAAAGGGGGCGGAGATAATTTTATCAAGAACTTCCGATGAGATATTAAGAAAAGTGTTTTATTTGGAAATTCCGGAAATTTCAAACGGCTTGGTGGAGCTAAAGGCAGTCGCGCGCGAAGCCGGTTCGCGTTCCAAGGTGGCGGTTTTCGCCAATTCGGAAAACGTTGACCCAATCGGGTCTTGCGTGGGGCAGAGGGGGGCGCGAATTCAGACCGTTATTAGTGAGTTGGGCGGAGAAAAAATAGATATAATATTATATGATGAAAAACCGGAAAAGTTTATAGCCAATGCTTTGTCGCCGGCGAAAATATCCAGTATTAGCATTAGCAAAAAAGACAGCCCAACCGGCAAAGACGGCTCAAATCAGGTCAGAATGGCGCAAGGAAAGGCGATTGTAAAAGTATCTCCCGACCAGCTTTCGCTGGCAATCGGTAAAAGCGGACAAAATGCCCGTTTAGCCGCTCGTTTAACCGGCTGGAGGATTGATATTGTTGGAGAAGAGGAATTATCCCAAGTGGGTGAACAAGACAAGAAAGATGAGAAGAAAACAGGGGGAAAGGACAAAAAGGACGAGAAGAGCGAGAAGAAAAATAAGAGCGAGAAGAAAAATGAAAAAGATGCGGACAGTAAGACAAAAGATGATGATGAGGAAGATGGACAAGACAAAAAAGCAGAGGGAAAGGATGTAAAAGGCGAGGAACAAGAAAGCAAAAAAACAAAAGAGAAAAACGAGACTGAAGATGAAAAATCCTCCCAGCTTGCTACGCAAGTGGGCGGACAATCCTCCCAGCTTGCTACGCA
>CAYMCJ010000012.1:17734-21979 GCA_964388985.1 uncultured Gammaproteobacteria bacterium
TGCTACGCAAGTGGGCGGACAATCCTCCCAGCTTGCTACGCAAGTGGGCGGACAATCCTCCCAGCTTGCTACGCAAGTGGGCGGACAAGGGGGAAAAGATGAAAAGAATAAAAAGAACGAGAAGAGTGAAAAGAAAGAAGATAAGAATAAATAACTTAAAATTGTTTTTTAAAAATTAATTGGGAATTACGGTGGATGAAAAATAAAAAAGGAGGTATTACTTATGTATTTTAGAGTAATAATAGATTATTCTAGGTGTGGGGGGTGCCAAGTGCCTTGTATAGAAAGTTGTCCGGAAGGTTATATATATTCTTATGCCAGCAATATACGCATCGCTTGGACGAGCAAGGCCTGCAGCGGTTGTAATAAATGTGTGGAGCTTTGTTCTAATAATGCAATTACAGTCAAACAAGAAGATGGCAGGCCTGGAGATAACGAAGGTTTTGGTTTTTCTTAAAGGAGGATGGCAAGATGAGCGGAGGAGCAGATAAAAATTACGGATTTATGAATTTTGCCGTAGCGATTGATAGTGAAAAATGTAATAATTGTTTTGATAGGGAGACTTCTAAGAGACATAAATGCGTAAAGGAATGTTCGGAAAAGCATTTACTCCTTCATTGGGGAGTTGTGTGTATAAATAAAGCAGTTAAATGCAATGGCTGCGGAAAATGCGTTGAGGTTTGTAAGCAGGAGGCCATTACGGTTATAAATTTGTCTTTAATTTAACCAGAAATCAAGGGGAGGATAAGTCATGAGCGGAGGTGCAGATACTGGTTTTGGTGGCAGATTGGATTGCCAACCGCCAAAAGAACCGGTTGCCTGGCCGGGAATTGATTCTGCTTTTTGTGATAACTGCGGCCAGTGCATTGAGTTTTGTCCGGATGATATGTTTAAGAAAAAGGAAGATGGTTCAGTCGGATTTAACGAGGAAAGCAATTGCACTTTGGGCCGGGCCTGCAAAAAATGCCTTTTTATGTGCCCTTGCAAAGCAATTAGATTAGTAGATGTTGATGGATATCCGATTGAGCTTAGCGAGAAATTTATGTGCCTGACGATTGGCACCGAGTTGCCGCCGGGCGCGATTGAAGCAATGGATTAGAGCTAATCTTTGAGGGAGGATTGGCTGCTAAATCAACCATCCCTCATCCACCATAATTTCCAATTATAATTCATATTAATATTTAGACATGTGGCAGGTTGTGTGCTTCATGAAAAAAATTATGTCTTTAACAATGATTTTAATTTTCGGCAGTACGGCCATAGCTATTGTCTACGGCCTGATTACTATCCGCTTAATTTTAAAATTACCGGCCGGAAACGAAAGAATGCAAGAAATAGCCCGGGCGATTCAGGCCGGAGCCAAAGCCTTTTTAAATCGACAATATCGGGCCGTGGCAATGGTGGCAGTAATTTTATTTTTAATTATCGGCTTTGTGCCCAGCTTAGGCTGGCTAACGGCCATTGCTTTTTTATTGGGCGCTTTTTTTTCCGCTTTGACCGGTTATATCGGCATGTATGTTTCAGTCCGCGCCAATGTCCGCACCACCGAAGCGGCCCGACAGGGCATGGCCAAAGCTTTGGGCGTAGCCGTCAGAGCCGGTAGTGTTACCGGTTTACTGGTAGTTGGACTGGCGTTATTAGGTACAGCCGGATTTTATTTTATAACCGGCAATCTGGCCGCCTTAATTGGATTTGCTTTTGGCGGTTCTTTAATTTCCATTTTTGCCCGTTTGGGCGGTGGCATTTACACTAAAGCGGCTGACGTCGGAGCGGATTTAGTGGGTAAAGTTGAAGCCGGTATTCCAGAAGACGACCCCAGAAATCCGGCCGTGATTGCCGACAATGTCGGCGATAATGTCGGTGACTGCGCCGGGATGGCGGCCGATTTATTTGAAACTTACGCGGTTACCACTATTGCCGCTATGATTTTGGGTCATTTACTTTTTCCCGATGTCGCCAATGTTATAATTTATCCTTTGGTTTTAGGCGCGGTGGCCATTATTACTTCGGTTATCGGTATCTTCTTTATCCGTTTAGGCAAAAAGAAAAACCCCGCTTCGGAGAGCGGGGCAGGCATTATGAAGGCTCTATATAAAGGTTTGATTGTTACCGGAGTTTTAGCCGCCATTGGTTTTTATCCGATTACGGTTAAATTTATGAGCGATAACGGCCAATATAGCGCTTTAAATATCTATTTAACCGCTTTAATCGGCTTAGCGGTTACAGCCACTTTGGTCATTATTACCGAGTATTATACTTCAACTAAATATAAACCAGTTAAAGATATTGCCGCGGCCTCAAAGACCGGGCACGGCACTAATGTTATTGCTGGCTTGGCTGTGTCCATGAAATCAACGGCCTGGCCGGTTATTGTAATCGTGGCCGCTATTTTAGGCGCTTTTGGGCTGGCCGGACTTTACGGGGTGGCGATTGCCGCTATGGCTATGCTGTCTTTGGCCGGTATTATTGTTACCATGGATTCTTATGGGCCGGTTACCGACAATGCCGGCGGTATTGCCGAGATGGCTGAATTAGGCGAGGATGTGCGCAATATAACCGACCCCCTGGATGCAGTCGGCAATACCACCAAAGCGGTTACCAAGGGTTATGCTATCGGTTCAGCGGCCTTGGCGGCTTTGGTTTTGTTTGCCGATTATACACATAGTCTGGGAGATTCAATTGAATTTTTAATAAACGACCCTAAGGTTTTGGCCGGCTTGTTTATCGGCGGTTTATTGCCGTTTTATTTTGGGGCGCTGTCAATGCAGGCGGTCGGCCGGGCCGCCGGTTCGGTAGTGGAAGATGTGCGGAAACAATTTAAGGAAAAGCCCGGGATTATGCAGAATACCGAGAAGCCTGACTATGGCCGCACGGTTGATATTGTTACCAAGGCGGCAATTGCCGAAATGGTTATACCGGCTTTAATTCCGGTGGTGGCGCCGATATTAGTGGGTTTTATTTTGGGAGTTGAGGCTTTAGGCGGACTTTTGGTCGGTTCAATTATTACCGGAATTTTTGTGGCAATTTCCATGACATCGGGGGGCGGAGCCTGGGACAATGCCAAAAAATATATTGAAGACGGACATTTTGGCGGCAAAGGCTCGGAAGCCCATAAAGCGGCCATAACCGGCGATACGGTCGGCGACCCCTATAAAGACACAGCCGGCCCGGCCATTAACCCGATGATTAAGATTTTAAATATTGTAGCTCTTTTAATTGTGGGCTTGCTGTTGTAGAGGTAATTTGGTAATTTATGGTAAATAAGTAAATAATTGTAATTAACTTTATATTTTGAGGCTGTGTATAAAATTACGGGGTTCTTCTCCCACCTCTGCGGCGGGTTTAGAATGACAGAGCCGAGGGTGGTTCTGCTATCCACGGGATTGTCACGGCCTTCGGCCTCACAATGACACTATGTTCACGGGATTCTATCGCTATGATCTATAATGACAGCAGGTTATATCAAGAGGAGGATAAAATGGAAGGAAAAAAGATGATTGTCAGGCCGTTAGGAAAATCAGAGGAAGAGGTTTGCTGTGAATGTAAAAAGTCAGCGACCCACGAGGTTGATAGCCAGATAAAAGGCAGAAAAGTTTTTACCTGCAACCTAAAACCCTGTATGGGGCCACATTTGTGGGGATGTAAATAGATTGTAAAGACCTGAAAAACAAAGGAGGCTTTTATGGACATAAAAGATGGAAGAAGGATAATAAATGAATTTATAGTAAGAATAAAGTCAATACAAGGGAGGCAGAAAGAAAAAATCAGGGAGGAAGTGCTTGATAAAGCAAAGGAGTATGTATTATCTGAATTATTGTTCATAGAAGTAGGCTCAGTAATAGATAAATATAGAAGAGAAATAAAATTGACAGAAGGAATGTTAGTAGAAGAGATGTTAAGCGAGCTTGAAGATGCGAAATGGAGGCTATTTCGTAAAATGTTAGATGAATGAGAATATCGGAGGGTAAAAACATTCAAGGGGCTCAAAATAAAATATTTTTTGAGCCAAATTTATTAATTAAAATATTATATATTTATAATTTATAGATTTATTTGAATTTGCTATATTTTACATTTAATTATAATTTTTAAAAAGGTAATTGGTAATTTATAGTAAATAATTGTAATTTGTAAAGAATTAATTTGTATTTTGGGGTTATATATAGAGTCACGGGATTCTATCGGTCCCCGGTTGCGACCGGGTCCCTCCAGAATGACATAAGAAAAAATGAAAGTAGAAAAAAA
>CAYMCJ010000012.1:22079-23279 GCA_964388985.1 uncultured Gammaproteobacteria bacterium
GCCGTATATTAAAAAAGGCGCGGAAAAAGTATCAGAGGAGGTAAAAATTGACGGTTTTAGGCCGGGAAAAATTCCTTATGATGTTTTGAAGCAGAAAATAGGCGAGATGACGATATTGGAAGAAGCGGCCCGGATAGCTATAAATAAGACAATTGATAAAGCCATTAAAGAAAATGTTGACGGTCAGCCGGTTGGCCAGCCTCAAGTTAATATTATTAAATTAGCGCCTGATAATCCGCTGGAATATAAGGTGGGGTTGGCCATACTTCCCGAAGTAAAATTAGGCAATTATAAAGAGGCAAAAATTAAACCCGCCAAAACCGAAGTTAAAGACGGCGAAGTTGATAAGGCCATAGAACAGCTGCGCGAAATGAGGGCAAAAGAAATTATTTCCGATAAAGAAATAAAAATTACGGACAAAGTAATGGCCGGCATTGAGATGTTTTTAGATAATGTTCCGATTGAAGGCGGACAAAGCCAAGAGGCGGCCGTAATAATAGGCAAGGATTATTTTGTGCCCGGCTTTGGAGAAAAATTAATCGGCGCCAAAAAGGGAGAAACAAAAGAGTTTGAAATCCCCTACCCCAAAGATTATCACCAGCATAATTTAGCCGGCAAATTAGTTGAATTCAGGGTAAAAATAAAAGAAGTCTATAAGCGGGAGTTGCCGGGGCTGGACGATGAATTGGCCAAGAGCCTGGGGTTGAAAAGTTTTACCGAGCTTAAGGAAAATATTAAAAAAAATATGGAAGCGGAAAAAAAGCAGGCGGATGAACAGAAAACCGAAATTCAAATACTTAATAAAATTATGGAGAAAACCAAATTCGGGGATATTCCGGAGATGCTTATCAATCACGAGGCCGAATCAATGCTTCACGAGTTGGAGCACACAATTGAAAGTCAGGGCGGAAAGTTTGACGATTATTTAGCAAGCTTAAAAAAAACCCGCGACCAGCTGATTTTAGATATGCTGCCGGACGCAGTTAAGCGGGTAAAAAGCGCGTTGCTGATTAGAGAAATTGCTTTAGCGGAAAAGATAAAAGTTGAACCAAAAGAAATTGACGAAGAAGTGGAAAGGTTAATTAAGCAATATAAGGGATATGAAAAGATTGAGGAGCGGGTAAAAGAACCGGGCTATAAAATGTATTTGCAAAATACAATGGTTAACAGGAAAGTGATAGATAAGCTGAAAGAGTGGAA
>CAYMCJ010000013.1:0-22933 GCA_964388985.1 uncultured Gammaproteobacteria bacterium
CCCCTCTGCCCCTACGCCAAAACAAAAAAATTAAATTATTCTTTAAATAAAAATATGAAAAACTATCAAGAACAACCGCAGTTTGATAAAGAAACGGAAAAACCAAGGGATTGGCTGCCGGACGGGACAGACCAGGAACTTTATTTAAAAAAAGATAAAGAATGGCCTAATTTAGAAAAAAGATTAGGGCAACCAAGAATATTAAAAAATAGCTATTTCCCGGAAGTTTTAGACTGGGTTCAGAAAAAATACAAAGACAACCCTGATGATTTTTCTTATTTTGAAGCCGGCTGCGGCCATGGTAACGACCTGCGGGCCATTAGAAAAGAATTAAACGGACAAGGTCGTTTTCTGGGTGTTGATATGAGCAGGGCGGAAATAATGCGCGGGCTGGAATTCTATCAACAGCGAGAAAACGAAGATACGGAAGAAGCCGAAAAATTATTTGCCCGGGGAGACCTCCGCGATTTAAAAAACATTAATATTTGGGACAAGGAAAAGGGGGATTTTTCTCAACCAACTGAAATTAAAGATAACGAATTTGACCTTGTCTATCTGGAGGCGATATTACATGGCTTTGGCTATGGTAAAAAAACCTATCAGGAAAAAAAAGAATCGGCCCAGCAGTTATTAAATGAATTATTTCGTATCCGCAAAGCCGGAGGAAAATTTTTCGGACGAGCCTCCGCCTTCGGACCGACTATCAAAAAAGAAGAACAGCTTGAACTCCTGCGCAAAACAAATAATTGGCGCTTTATTCCCGAGGTTGAGGAACTTGAAGAAATGCTTAAACAAGCCGGATTTAAAAATATTAAAAAAACTCTAAGCCCGCATGAAAAAGCGGACAAGGACCCGGCCAAAAAAGATATTTTACGGTTTTCTTTTTTAGCCGAATAACCCTAAAAAATTTTAAACCTAAAACCAACAACCTATGCATATCTACATATACGACGATTATATTAATACAAAAAAATACGATGCTGTTTTGGCGCGGGTGGAAACGCGTATTACCGACTTGGGCTTAAACGGAAAAATAATCCGGCTGGGAGTGATGAGAGATATTTTTGACGCCGTGGAAAACGAACTAAAGCGCGAAGCTAAAACTATCGTAGCTGTTGGTAATGACAAAACCATTAATAAAACTATTAATGCCATAGTTAACGCTGAAATAAGAAGCGGGATGAATTTTAAAACGCCCTTGGGAATAATTCCGCTGGGAGAAAAAAATAATTCAATTGCCAGGGCTTTGGGCGTCGCCACGGCCGAAGACGGCTGCGATACCCTGTCGGCGCGGATGATTGAAAAACTTGACCTGGGCCGGGCTAACAATAATTTCTTTTTATCCCAGGCAAAAATAACCGGCCACGGCACTGTCCTGGAAATAAATAAAAATTATTCCATTGAAATCACCGAACCGGGAATAATTAGGATTATAAACCTGCTAACGGAAGACGACCTGCCGAAAAATATTAACCCAAACCCGGGGGACGGCCTGCTTGAACTCTGCATTAAAACCAAGCCGGCTAAAAAATTTTTTAAATTAAATCAAGCAGCCGGCCAAAGTTTTTTTTCTCTAAAAAAATTAACTGTTATAAACGAAAAATCGCCTCTAATCCTTGATGGAGCCATAGAAATAAAAACACCGGCCGAGATTACGGTTGGCAGCCGAAAAATAAATATTATAGTCGGCAAGGACAGGCAATTTTAAAAAACACTGTTTCTAAAAATAAAAAATTGTTATATAATACAAAACAGGGTAGCTTGAAATTGGTAATTATAAATTGCTAATTTTTTATTTACATTTTTATTTTTATAACTTCCACTATTTAATTACAATTATTTACCTATTTACACAAACATGTATTTGGAAAAATTAAAAATTCAGGGGTTTAAATCTTTCGCCAACAAAAACGTTTTGGTTTTTCCCGGCGCGATTAATAGCCGTCAGCAGGGCATTACCGCCATTGTCGGCCCGAACGGTTCGGGCAAATCAAATCTGGCCGACGCTGTCAGGTGGGCTCTGGGGGAACAAAGCATGAAGGCTTTGCGCGGGAAAAAAGGCGAAGATATTATTTTTTCCGGCTCTGACAAAAAAGGCCGGCTGGGGATGTCGGAAGTATCCTTATTTTTAAACAACAGCGACCAAAAAACCTCAATTGAATATTCGCAAATAATTCTTACCCGGCGGCTTTACCGCAACGGCGACAGTGAATACTTAATTAATAATTCGCGAGCGCGGCTGGCCGATATCCAGATGCTGTTGGCCAAAGCGAATTTCGGCCAAAAAACCTATAGCGTCATCGGCCAGGGAATGGTTGAGGGATTTTTAAACACCAGCCTGACGGAAAGAAAAGAATTTTTTGACGAGGCCACCGGCGTAAAGCAGTTCCAGATTAAAAGGGACGAATCACTCAATAAATTAAGGCTAAGCCATGAAAATCTCGAGCAGGTTAATCTGCTTTTAACCGAAATCAAACCGCGGCTTAAAAGCCTGACCAGACAGGCCAATAAACTGGAGAAAAGAAAAGAGCTTGAAACCGAACTGGGGAGCCTGCAGTTTAAATATTATTCTCAAAGCTGGCACAATTTAAATAATAAATTCAATAAATTCAACCATAGCTTTTTAGAGCTGGAAAAAATAAAGCGCGCCAAAGAAAAAAAGATGGAGATTTTAAATAATGAACTGGAAAAATTAGGCCAGGAAAAAACAATCGCCTATAAATTTAACCAATATCAGGAAGAAATAAGCCGCCAGCAAAACAATAAAGACGGCTTGGTTAAAAAAATAGCCCTCTTAGAGGCGCAAACAGAAGTCAATTTGGAAGCGCACGGAAAATTTGACCTGTCCTGGATGCACTCTAAAAAAGAAGATTTTAAAAAACAGTTGCAAGCAATCAATCAGGAATTAGGCGGCCTAAAAGAAACCATCGGGCAGGAAGAAAAAAAATTAGCTGAACTGGAAAAAGATAAACGGCAAATTGATGACAAAATAAAAAATATAAACAATCAGCTATTTACCCCCTCTGATAAAAGCGGCCCTAAAAAAATTTACGAAATCGGCCAAGGGATAAAAGGAATAATAAATAAAATAGAAAACCTGCCGGTTGAAAATAAAACCGATGTTGATAAAATCAAATATCTGATAAAAGAAATTAAAACTAAAATTTTAGAATTGATCGGCCTGTCAGACAATAGCGCTTCAACGGAAAATTTAAACGAATTACATAATAAATTAATCAAAGTTACGGCCGAAAAAGAAAAAATACTGCTGATAATTAATCAACATCGCCTGAATATTTCCTCCCTGTCGGAAAAAAGCAATTTTCTTAACAACAAAAAAGAGGAAATTAACAACGAACTGGCGAATATAGAAAAAAAATTAAGCAACAGCACGAAGATAGAATCAAAAAATATAGACACGGCTAAAAAAGAACTGTCTGACGAACTGTCTAAAATTGAAACTAATCTCAATGATATAAAAGCAAAATTAAATAAACTGTCATCAGCGGAAGACGAACAAAAAAATCACCTGCTGGCCACGCAAAAAAATATCCAGTCGCTGCAGGCGGAAATAAATGAAATTACCATTAAACTTAATGAATTAAAAGTTAATTCCGCCCGACAGGAAACAAAACTGGAGGATTTAGAATTGGAAATCAGACACAATTTCGGCGAGCTGGCAAAAATAAGGGAAAACAAAGCGGAAATAAATATTAATGCCGAAACAACGCTGGAAAAAATAAACAGCCTGAAACGCCAGCTTGATTTAATCGGCGGAATTGACCCGGAAGTTGCCAGAGAATTTGAAGAAACAAAAGAAAGGTATGACTTTTTGTCAGGTCAGACCAATGATTTGACCAAAGCGATAAATTCTTTGGAAAAAATCATTAAAGAGCTGGATTTAACCATCAAGGAAAGATTTGACAAGGAATTTAAAATTATCTCCGCCAAGTTTGAAAAATATTTTAAAATTTTATTTAACGGCGGAGCCGCCAAAATAATTAAAATTATAGACCTTGAAGAAAACGGAGAAGATATTTCCGAAAAAGAAGCGAACAGCCAGGCCGATTTAAGCCAGGATAAAAAAAATGATGACGGCTTTAACATTAAAAAAATAAAATTTCTGCAAAAGCACAATGCCACCGGCTTGGCCGGGATTGAAATTCAGGCTACTCCGCCGGGAAAAAAGATAAAATCAATCTCAATGCTCTCGGGCGGCGAAAGGGCTTTGACCGCCATTGCCTTAATTTGCGCCATTATCAGCGCCAACCCCTCTCCTTTTGTTGTTTTAGATGAAGTTGACGCGGCTTTGGACGAAGCCAACTCGGAGCGTCTGGCAAAAATTTTAGACGACCTCTCCTCTAAAACCCAATTTATAACTATCACCCACAACCGCGCTACTATGCGCCGGGCCCATATTATCTACGGGGTAACCATGGGCGACGACGGCATCAGCAAACTCTTAAGCTTAAAACTGGAAGAAGCCAAAAATATAAAGTAAAATTAATTGACAACCACGGTTTTTGTGCTAATATAATAAAAATATAAAATAAAGCTTATTTTAAAAATAAGGACAAGGAAAAAACAATTAAACAAGGAGGTTTAACTAATGGCCAAAATATTACTGGTGGACGACGAAAAACATATTTGTTATCTTTACTCGGAAGAATTAACCGAAGCGGGTTATGAGGTAATTACAGCTGAAAGCGGGCACAAACTATTGGAAATAATTGAAAAAGAAAAGCCTGACTTAGTTGTTTTGGACATAAAATTAGTGGATTACAACGGCCTGGACCTTTTAGAAAATATCAGAAACAAATTTTATAACCTGCCGGTAATTTTGTGTACTGCCTATGAAATTTTTAAAGAAGAATTGAGGGCTATCGCCGCTGATTACTATGTTGTCAAATCTTTTGACTTATCAGAGTTAAAAGTAAAAATAGCCCGCGCGCTGGAGGCAAGCCAACATTCTTGGCAATAATCATGCCAATAATTTTCAAGGAGAAACTATTTTAACTTCACTTTCAAGTGGAGTTTTTTATTTAGGGGCTGTCGCCGAATGCTCTTTTGAACATAAATTTTCATAATTTTGAGGAAATTTTTTTAAAATTTTTTGAGGGAATATTAAATATTAGCGAAAAAAATTTTAGAAAAATTTACCGAAATTTGAGAATTTAGGACAAATACGGTATTCGGCGACAGCCCCATTTATGTTATAATATTAATAGAAATTAAAAACTACAGTTTAATAAATAAAATTGTAAATTATCCCGCTACTTATTAATTTTAGAAAGCGGGATCCCGTTTGCCTCGCATATGCGATGGCTAATAGCGGTGATAAATTATAAATTAAATATTCTATGTCTTCAAAAATTCTGTCCGCGGCGGTAATCGGTCTGGAAGCCGAATTTATTGAAGTTGAAGCCGATACCGGCGGCGGCGAACACGGCTCATTCGCCATTGTCGGCCTGCCTGACGCGGCGGTTTCCGAATCAAGAGAGCGGGTAAGAAGCGCCATAAAAAATTCCGGTTTTAACTTTCCCCGGGTTAAAGTGACGGTCAATCTGGCGCCGGCCGATATCAGAAAACAAGGTCCGAGTTATGATTTGCCCATTGCCGTCAGCATATTGCAAACAACCAATGCCATAAACATCAAGGATGATGTTAAAAGAATGATATTTGTCGGGGAGCTGGCTTTAAACGGCGATCTAAGGCCGGTGAATGGGATTCTCCCGATAGCGGTCAGGGCGGGCCAAAATGAGTTAAAAACAATGTTTGTCCCTAAAGACAACGCCCGCGAAGCCAAATTGGTAAAAAATTTAAAAGTAATACCAATTGACAATTTAAAACAACTGGCCAGACACCTGGAAAACAAAGAAACGGTTGCTGAAATGCCGCCAAGCGAATTTGATTTTTCCAATGTCGCCATCCCCAACGACATGGCTCATATAAAAGGCCAGGAACATGTTAAACGCGCCATGGAAATCGCCTCGGCCGGCGCCCACAATATGCTCATGACCGGTCCGCCCGGCTCGGGAAAAACCTTAATTGCCCGCACCATGCCTTCAATTCTTCCTAATTTAACCCTGGACGAAGCTCTGGAACTGACAAAAATATACAGCGTGGCCGGAGAGTTGGCCAGCGACAAATCGCTAATATCCAGCCGGCCGTTTCGGTCCCCTCATCATACCGCCTCCGGAGCCGCTTTGGTCGGCGGCGGAGCCTGGCCAAAACCTGGTGAAATCTCGCTGGCTCATCGCGGAGTTCTTTTTTTAGACGAATTCGGCGAATTTCCCCGGCAAGCCCTGGAAAACCTGCGCCAGCCCCTGGAAGACGGAATGATTAACGTCAGCCGGGCGGCCGGGAATTTAAGCTTTCCCGCTAAATTTATATTAATTGCGGCCATGAACCCCTGCCCCTGCGGCTATGCCAGCGATAATGAAAAAAACTGCACCTGCTCCCCGATTCAAATTATTAATTACAAGAAAAAAATCTCCGGACCTATCTTAGACCGAATTGACCTCCATATTGAGGTGCCGAGAATTAAATTTGAAAAACTATCTTCAACCGAAGCCGGCGAAAGCTCAAAAGCAATCAAAAAAAGAATTGAGGCGGCCAGAGCAGTCCAGCAAAAAAGGTTTTCCCAAACCCGCTTTATTACCAATTCAGAGATGAGCTCCGAAGCCATTAAACAATTTTGCCAAATAGACAACTCTTCAAGCCAGCTACTGCGAAACGCAGTCAATCAAATGCACTTATCAGCCCGGGCCTATTTCAGGATACTAAAATTGGCGCGCACTATCGCGGACCTGTCAAACTCTGATAAAATATCATCCTCCCACTTGGCTGAGGCGTTGCAATACCGCCCAAAAGTGGAGTAGAAATTAAAAAACTAAAAAACAATGAATAATATAATATTTTTGATTTTATCTTGATTAAATTTTATGCTATAATTTAGTTAATTAGTTAATTGGTTAATTGGTTATCTGGATTTAAAATGTATACGCATACATATTTAACTAATTAACTAAGTAACTATTCAACTAATTAACTTACCAATAAATATGGGGAAAAAATTAATTATATTATTAGTCATTTTCGTCTTCATTACTACTTCCGGTTTTGGCTGCAAGCTGGTTGATAAAGAAACCAAAAACGCAATGGAAAAAATTACCTTAAATTACTGGAGTGTCTGGGATGGGCCTGACGCCTTTAAGGAAATTATAGCCAACTATAATCAAATGCACCCCTTTATCACCATTGAATACCGCAAATTGCGCTACAACGAATATGAGCAGGCGTTACTGGAGGCAATGGCGGAAGACCGAGCGCCTGATATCTTTTCCGTTCATAACACCTGGGTAAAAAAATACCAAAATAAATTAGCTCCGCTGCCGGCTGAAATTACAATGGCCTACCCGGTTGTTAAAGGCACGGTGAAAAAAGAAATTATTCCAGAACTGCGCACAACCAAAAGCATTAATTTAAAAGAATTAAAAAATAATTATGTTGACACTGTTTATAATGATGTTGTCGTAAATATAAAAGATGAGGACAGCGGCCAAAGCAAAGAAGAAGTAATGGCTCTGCCCCTTTCGGTTGATACTCTGGCAATGTATTACAATCGGGACCTCTTAAATAATGCCAGTATAGCCAAACCGCCCGAATATTGGAACCGGGAATTTCAACAAAATATTAAAACATTAACAAAACAAGATACTCAAGGAAAACTAATTCAGTCGGGAGTAGCCTTGGGCGGAAGTAAAAATATAGAAAGATACAGCGATATTCTGTCTGTCTTAATGATGCAAAACGGGTCAATCATGGAAGACGAAAATAATAATATTATGTTTGATAAAGTTCCCCCCTTACTTCAAAAACAAAAATATAATCCCGGCATAGAGGCTTTGCGTTTTTATACCGACTTTTCCAGCCCGGCCAAAGAAGTCTATTGCTGGGATAATAGCTTGGATAATTCATTAGACCTTTTTATTCAGGGTAAATTAGGGCTAATGTTCGGCTATTCCTATCATTTGCCGACCATTAAAGCCCGGGCGCCTAAATTAAACTTTTCAATCGCCAAGCTGCCGCAAATTGAAAATAACCAAAAAAATGTTAATTTTGCAAATTACTGGGTGGAAGCGGTATCAAACAAAAGCGAACACATTGATGAGGCCTGGGACTTTATCCAATTTATGGCTAGCGCCGAACAGGTAAAATCCTACTTAAATATAACTAAAAAACCCACCGCTCTCCGCTCTTTAATTAACGAACAAATTGACGACACGGAGATTGGCATATTTGCCGAACAACTATTAACCGCCCAAAATTGGTACAAAGGAGACGATGCCAATGCCATGGAATTGATTATCGGCGAAATGATTGACGAGGTTAATAAAGGTGATGAAAAAATTGAAGAAGTTATCAGGCGAGGGGCGGAAAGGACACAACAAACGATTAAAAAGTAAAAATTATGTATTTAAATAAATTAAAAAATAAAAAAATATTGTCTTTTGTTTTCTTGTTTTCTTGTTTTTGTGTTTTTTTTATAACGTCATTTTTTATAGCTGATAGTGCTTGGGCAAAAAAATATGATTGTTGTTGCGGAGCTGGCTGTTGCCAAAATGCTATTCATACAGGAGCTGACGAATGTAATGAAGATTTTTCCTCTGAATCTAACTGCACGGATTTATGCGTGGAATGGATAAAAAAAAAGGAAAAAGCTGAATCAACTAAAACTTCCGAGGCAGAATCAAGCAACCAAGGAGGTTTGCTAACTGGTATTTCCTGTGCTGGCAAAGACGGAGCAACCTGTGAATTAAATGAATTTGCGCAAGTGGCGGTTAATGTTGCTAAATGGATATTGGGTATTGTCGGCTCCTTGGCTTTGCTGATGTTTGTTTATGGAGGAATTACGCTTATGATTTCCGGCGGCAACAGCGAAAAAGTAACCCAGGGTAGACAAATTATTATCGGAGCGGTAGTCGGCCTGGCGATTGTTTTTGCCAGTTATATGATTATTACCTTTGCCCTAAAAGCGCTTGGCATTGAAGCCGATTGGGCAACTCCAATGGGAATATGGGGAAAAAAATAATATTCAAAATTCTTAATTCATAATTCATAATTTTGAATTTAATCCATGTTTAAAAAAAATAAAATATTATCAAATAACGAAATTTTGGCCGAACAGCTGCGGACTGCCAGGGCAGAAAAAAAACTAAAGCTAAAATATATTTCTGAAAAATTAAATATTAATCACAGGTACCTTAAGGCGATGGAAAATGGCGATTTTGAAAAATTGCCGCCAGGAACCTATGGTAAAAGCTTTATTAAGGAATATTCCACTTTTCTTGGTCTGGAGAGTGATAATTTAATAAAAATATTCAATAAAATCACAGACGAAAACCAGCCAACCGGAAGCCAAAATTTTAAAAAAAATGAATTTTTTTCAAAACAAATAATAAAAAGCTATAATTTTCTTAATGTCCCCAAAATAGCAAAAAGTATTATAATTATAGCGGTGGTCTTGATATGTTTTGTTTATTTGGGAATTTATCTAAAAAATATTATTTCCCCGCCCGAAATTCAAATTATTGAACCGATGGAAAACCTGGTAACAGACAAAAATTTTATTAACATAATAGGCTCAACCGAGCCTGAAGCGGAAATAACTATTAACGGAGAAATTATTTTTAACAATAGTGAGGGCGTATTTACAAAAAGAATAAATTTAAAAAATGGAATTAATACTATTACGGTAACAGCCAAAAAAAAATATAGCCGGGAGACCGTAATTAAGCGGCAAATTTTGGTTAACAATAATTTTTCCGAATAATTTAATAAATCCCCCAATTAAAATATTCCAAGCTATTGTCGCGAACTTATCATATATTTACCATCATTACTTATTTACTATAAATTACTTTTAAAAATACGGACAAATTAATAATAGCTAATTGCGGATAGTAATAATATCTGTCCGTAATAAAAACGAATAAAAATTATGTCAAATATAACGGGTGGAAATATTTTGCTTGATATAAATTATGTATTAAGCAGAGCCCAAATCAGCAAAGATATGAAAGTGGCGGACCTTGGCTGCGGAGCTTCGGGGCACTTTACTTTTCCGGCGGCCAGATTAGTGGGAAAACATGGAAAAATATATGCGGTTGATATATTAAAAACCATACTGGAAACTATCAATAGAAGGGTAAAGCAAGAAAATATTAAAAATATTGAAACTATTTGGAGTAATTTGGAAATATTTAAAGCCACAAAAATAGAATCCGGCAGCTTAGATGTGGCCATGCTTTTAAATACCTTGTACCAATCACGCCAACGGGCCGAAATTCTTCGCGAAGCTATCAGGATGCTAAAAAAGGGCGGCAAACTGATAATCGTTGAATGGAAAAACATTTCTTCGCCTTTTGGGCCCTCCAAAGAAGACCAGGTTAAAGCGGAATTATTAAAAGCTAACGCGCAAAAATTAGGATTAGAAATAGAAAGCGAATTTGACGCCGGCCAATATCATTACGGAATAATATTTATTAAAATATAAAATAATAACTGAAATTAAAAACAATATGCAAAACTTACTATCACTAAAATTTTGGCTTAGCTTAAGGCCGGGGCCGCTGTTGCCAAACTATCAAAAAATTTTTATTGCTCTAATAATAATTTTGGCTGTTTGTTTTTTCGTTTCCTGGGTCGCCAAAATAAAAAAGAGAAAATTATATACAGTTTTCTGGAAAAAATTAAATTCCTTTTCATTAATTAATTGCTTTATCGGTCTGATTCTGCTTTTTTTTAATTATGAACTAATTCCTTTTTTATCCGCGCGCTTTTGGTTTTTGCTGTGGGGCGCGGGAATGGCGGTTTGGCTTTTCTTTATCTTCAAAATACTAAAAAATATACCTCAAAAAAAGAAGCAAATAGCCGATGAAAAAGAGTACGAGAAATATATTCCCTAAAAAACAAGAAGAAAAATAAGAATAAAAAGAAAAATAAAAGCAAACTACATTATTTTTCTTATTTATTTTATTTTTCTTTTTATTTATGATGAATTATAGGCAAAAAATTGGAAAATATGGTGAGATGTTAGCCAAAAAATATCTAATCAGGCATAATTATAAAATTATAGATACCAATGTAAAAACCGGCTACCCCGAAATTGATATTATTGCGCAAAAACATAAAACAACGGTTTTCGCAGAAGTAAAAACAAGAACATCCGCCACACTTGGCGCGGCCGACGAATCTATTACGACCAAAAAAATAAAAAATTTAAAAAAAGCAATGATGCAATATATTTATAAAGAAAAAATTGATGAAAAATATATTGAATTGGATTTAATTTCCATTGATATTAATCTAAAAAATAAAATAGCTAAAATTAAACACTATCGAAATATTATTTAACAAAAATAAAAAAATATCCTGAACTTGTCCACATTCTTCTGCACAACCGATTATTAAATTTCCCCCATATTATTAACCGGTTATATACTTGACTACACTTGATAACATAATATAAAGTTAAAATGTAAAAATTGGTTAGGATCAAAAGGGGCAAATCGGCTCCACCTGATCTGTTCCCCTTGGTCCTAACTTTATTTTTGAAAAATTTAGAAAGATACGGTCCTATCAATTAATAACCTAATTAATATACGTTTTTGAGGAGGAAACGGTTTTTGTTATGATTTACAAAAAAATTCTTTCTTTTTTTACCTTTCTTGCTCTTTTTTTAATTGTCTTTACCGGCACCGATAGAGTAAAAAATGTTAAAGCAAATCAAATCAGCGCGCCAACCGTTATTGAAGCTGGCAGCAAAAGAGCGCTGGAAGGAATAGGATACCCTTATGTTTTAGGTCTTACTCAAATAAATACAGAAGTGTTAATTTATATTGACGGAAACTATGTAAATTTTGCAAAAATTAATAGCGAAAACACAGAGGCTGACAATTTTTATTTTGAGCATTCCCAATCTTTACCAACGGGAAAACACACAATTTACGCTATTTCCAGGGATAAAACATCATTATTGTTGTCTCCACCGACAGAAATTGAATTTATTGTTCCTTCTTTGCCGGCCCCAACCTTAATTGCTCCTAACGAAAACACAATAACCGGCAAAGCTAAGCCGATAATAACCGGCTTGACTGTTAGCAATAGTCTTGTGCATATTTACATTGACGGCGTTCCCAACGGCAAAACCCCGGTTGTGAAACATGATTCGGGGACTGCTAATTTTTCTTATGAACCGTTTCTGAATTTAAAAGTCGGCTGGCATAAAATTCAGGCCATGACGGAAAACTTACAAGGGGAAAAAAGCGCCCTGTCAGAAATCTTAAATTTCAAAATTGAAAATCAGATGCCGGCCCCCACTCTTCTCTCCCTAAAGACAAACCTTTCCGAAACCAGTAAACCGCTAATAGAGGGATTAGCAAAAAATAATTCTACTGTTAAAATTTTTATTGACCGCCGATTAAATGGCCAATTTAAAATAAAAAATAGCGAATCCGGAACCGCTAATTTTTCTTATGAACCGTTCCAGCCCTTGACAAGAGGCGATCATTTAGTATATGCTACCGCAATGGATGATAAGGGAAAAGAAAGCTGTTGGTCAAATATTGTCTATTTTAACACTAAAAATCCAACAATTTCTGAGTCTGCCCAAGAAACCAGGCCGGCGACAGTAGCAAAAATTGAAGAACCCATCATGGCTGCTGAGGAACCGCTGGCTGAAATTTTTACGGAAGAAAAGACGGGGGAGGTCGTTGCCAACAAAAAGGAAGAAACTGCTGACAACAAGGAAAAACAGACAGAAGCTGTAAGTGATAATGATATTAAAAATCTAATTAATGAAAAAATAGAAAAAGGGAAAGAAGACTCTGGATTAATTGACGAGGACAAAACCGGACAAAGCAAGTTAAGACTCAATTTAATAATATTTATTGCCTTTCTGCTTGGTATTATTATTTGGATATTTTGGGTTAATAAAGAACTTATTAAAGAAAGGCGGGTTAAACAAGAAAAATTAAGTTTAGATAAGGATAACCAAAACAAAAATAAACCATTTTGAAAATAAAAAAATTAGACAGATCCCTTCTTTTGCCCCTCGCCAATTAGGCGAGGGGCTTTTTGTTTTTCAATCTTACTCTTAATTTAAACAAATAAAATACAAATTTTAGACTATTTTTAAAAACATTAATTTTGCTTTTCCGTTCGTCATATCTATTTTCTTCCCAGTCTACCGGTGCCTCCTCTATTTTATATTTAAAAAAATCCGCAAACACAACCAACTCTGTATCAAAAAACCATTCGCCGTCTTTGATATTTGGGACTATTTTTTTAAAGATACTGGTTTTTACCGCCTTGAATCCACATTGCAAATCTGAGAATTTATTGCCCAATATCATTCTGGCCAAAAAATTATAACCCTGCGAACTTAATTCCCTTAAAAAAGACCTTCTAATTCTTGAAGCGGGAAGCATTCTTGAGCCAATAACCAAATCATAATCTTTGTTTAATATTAAGCTTATTAAATTATAAATATTATCGAATGAAACTGCCAAATCAATATCCATATACAAAATTATATCCGACTGGCTACCAGCGCAGTATGTTTTCAAGGCATTACCTTTCCCAACTTTTTTAATAACAAATAACTTTATTTTTTCAGGATAATCTTTGGACAACTCTCTGCCGATGACGGCGGAATTATCATTTGAACCATTAATAATTAAAACTATTTTCCAGTTAAATTTAAATTTCTGGCTCAAACAATAATTCAATAATTTAACTGCATTATTTCTTAAAATTTTTTCTTCATTATAGACGGGCAGGCAAAATTCTATGTTCATAGTTATTTTATATTAACTTTATAAACCAAGTTGTCACCTTTTTTAAAAGCCAATTGATAATTATTAATTATATAATTATCAACCGCATTGTCTTGGCTGTATCCAAATTTTTCCACTATTTTAAAATTGTAAACCGCGCAAGCCGGTTTATGTTCAGTCAACAAATTTTTTGCTTCTAAAAATTGCTCCGGAGTCTGATGGTTGGTTATTAAAAAAGAATAAGGGATAACATTCAACTTTCTAGCTTCAAAATAAAGGCCGGGAATAAACGGCCCGGCATACAAATCCTCTTTGCCCGGACAATTATCCTTCACGTAAGACAAAACCTCATTATCTTTTATTGAGGAAAACGGCGGGCAGGTAATTAACACGAATACCAGCGAGGGTAAAATAATCAAAAAGATAGCTATGCTCACGCCAAAATATAAAACCCGCCTAAAATAATGGTTAAGGCCGTGCATTCTTCCAAACATTAATGGAAAAATAGCATATAAAGGAAAAATTATTAAATATATATGATAATAATCCGGTCGGGGCAAAGCGCTAACCAATAAGACGAGCTGGAGTAAAAATAAAAACCAAATTTCTTTAGACTTATTTTTTCTAAACCACCAAATCGCCAAAAATAAAATAACCAAATACAGTAAAAATAAATAAACTGAGACTTTGTTTACCTCCGTATAATTAAATAAAGGAAATTCAATTAAGCTTTTGTAAAGCAATCGCGCCGGCCATTTAATAAAAAGCAATGCAACCAAAGGTAAGGCCGAAAATAAATAATAAAAACACAGTTTTAGCCAAATATATTTTTTTTCCTTAATAAATAAAATAAATAAATATAATAAAGCCGCTAACAGTAAAACAACCCCCCTTTGCTGTAAAAATATAACCGCTAAACCGCTAAAAAAACCGCTAATTACTATATGCTTAACCGGATAACCAAATAAACTTTTTATAAAAAAATAAACCGCCCAGACAACAAAAAAAAGATTGAAAACATTGTGATTGACAATCGGCCAAGAAAATGAAGAAAAAATGAAAATAAACGGCGGTAAATAAACCCAATCATTATCAACTATATGCCGGCTAATTTTATATATGCCAACCGAAGTTAAAAAAATTGTAATAATAGCCAAAAATTTAGCTACCAAATAATAAACTCCAAAAATTTTCCAGATAAAAAAAACCGCATAAAAACTTCCCGGGGGGATAAACTCAAAAAAATCAAAATATAATTCACGATTATTTATTAAATTCCAAGCGCCCTCCAGGACTACGCCCTCATCGCTATTTAAAGTATGATTGCAATGAAAAAAAACCGTTATAATAAATAAGGCCAACCACCAAAAATTGGCTGTTTTAAACATCTTTCTTTTTAATAATTTCATAAACTCTTTAAATAAATAAGGCTCACCTTATCACTATAAATTGCCTGCCAATAATTTGAATTATTCAAATATTCTTTAAAATCATTATTTTGATTATTTAATTTTTCTTCATCCACTCCGAAAAAAAATTTTTCGAACCATCTAACTTTTTGCTTTTGTCCACCCTCATTAATAAGAACCAGACGAATATCATATTGGTTTAATTTTTTTTCAATTTTTTCTTTATCAAAAAATTCATAATATTCTTCCATAATTGTATGGCCGACAAATTCATGTTGCGGGAAACGACCATCAATAAATAGCTTCCTTTCGGGCAAGACCCAAATTAAATATCCTCCCCAACCGTAATAATTAAAAATATTTAAATCACCATATCCCGAATTTTCTCTTAAAAAATCCACGGCTTGGCAAGGATAAAAGCCGCAAAACGAATCAAAGGGTGTGGTAGTAAATTTAGTCGCGGATAATTTTAAAAAACTCAAGGCCATGACGGCTATGGCAAAATACAAAAAGCATATTTTTTTAACTACGGAGCTTCTTAAAACAGAATTTTTAGGCAACCCTAAAAAATAAGTATACATACTGACAACAAAAGGATAAGAAACAACAAACATCAGCGGAAAATGCCGCCTTGATTTAAAAGCCAAAAAAACAAAAAATACGGAAATTAACATTGACCACAAATTTATTTTAAAAGAATTATTTTCCTTTTTTATTGAGAAAAAAATCGCCAGTAAAACCGCGGTGGCCACTATCGCCAGATATATCAATTGCCAATAATTAAATGGGAAATAATGCTGCCCCAGCCATTCCTGGATATGAGACATATAATAGGTGTTCTTATACCCGCTTAAAAAAGAATAAAGCTTAAATTTATAAGGAGTAAGGAAGGTTAGCAAAACGCTGGCTAACGAAAAAAATAAAAATATTAAAATGTAGCGATATGTAAAAACATTATTAAAGTCTAGGCCGTTTAATTTAAATTCATTTAATATCTTCTCGGCCAATTTTACTCCCAGCCAAAAAAATAAAATAAAAATTCCAATTAAAAAACCGGCGTGAACACAGGCCCAAAAATAGAAAAGAGGCCAAAGCCAAAACAATATTTTATAATCTTTATTTTTATTATAATGATGCAAAACAAAAAATAAAATCACTATATTTAATAAAGTAATTTCCTGCATCCTTGCCCCCAAGTGCGGAGCCATGGCAATTATACCAAGGGTTTGAAAAAAAATAGCAATCACTGTTCCCGAAAAACCTTTAATAAAATTTTTAAATACAAAAACATTCAAAAAAAATAAAACCGCTATAATTATTAAAACAAAAAATATATTAACGGCTAAATAGCCAAAATTATTATATAAAAAAAAGACAAAAGCATCCATAAGCCATTCATGGTCCACCCAGGTCTTCCCTTCCATAATATAATTATGGTAATTAATGCTTGGAACCTGCCTTCCCTTAATGATATCTTCTCCTGTTTTTAAATGCCAGCCAAAATCAGGATCAAGATAACCATAAGAATTATTAAGCAAAAAAGAGAAAATAAAAATATAAAATAATACCCAGATAACTATTAAAAAAACAGTCTTATTTTTAGCTTTATTCATTTTCATATAAATCGGCTACTATTAATCCTTTGTAATAATTTTATCACAGTTTATTTTGTTTGTCCTGATTTTTAAAATATGCTAAAATATAAAATAATAATATGTGGAAAAACAGGCCTAGCCCAAACGGCGACCTTTGTTTATGCTTTTACGCTATTTTCCCGATAAAATAAACATTATAAACTAATACTAGCACAATGATAACGAGTTAAATTCATTATATCTTCGCTACATTCGTGTTATTAGAAAGGGGGTGGAACATGAAACAAACATTAATAAAGAATTTAGTATGTCTGGCAATGATGGTATTAATTATTGCTCCTGTTTTTATCTTTAACGCCCTGCCGGCGCAAGCGGAAGTAAACCTCGGCACTGATTACGCCAGTAATATTGGGCTGGGCAACCGAGACCCGAGAGATATAGCCTCTTCAATAATAAAAGTGGTCCTCGGCTTTTTAGCGATAGTGGCGGTGGTTATTATTCTTTTGGGCGGATTTAAATGGATGACAGCCGGCGGAAACGAAGAAAAAGTTTCTGAGGCCAGAAAATTAATAGTTGCCGGCATCATTGGCTTAATAATAATACTGGCTGCCTGGGGTATTGCCAATTTTGTGCTTTCCAGTCTGCTTAATGCCACCAACTCCGCTTAAATATTCTTAAAACCGGTTTTAAGAATAACTATTTTAAATAAGGTGAATTCCTTTTAAAGCAAAGGAATTTACCCCCCACCTTGCTTAAAGCAAGTAAGGTGAGGGGTAAACTATATGAAATATTTTAATTTAAAAAAAATAATTTTATTATCAATTGTTTTTATTTTTATACTTTCATTCTTTTTTGTTTTGGGGCCACAAAAAATAGTGAGAGCAGATGATTATGGCTTGTCAAAAACCGCTGGCCAAGCAACGACTTTAAGTCAGGAAACTGATATTTCCGGCAGAATCGGCACTATTATCGGCGCCGGCCTTGGTTTTATAGGAATTTTGTTTTTCATCTTAATGATCTACGGCGGATTTTTATGGATGACGGCCAGAGGTAACGAAGAACAGGTTAAAAAAGCCATAGAATTAATAACCCAAGCCTGCATAGGTTTGGCTATAGTAGCGGCCGCTTATTTAATTACGAAATTTATCGGGGAAGCAATCCTCGGCTCTTTTACCGGATAACTATTACCGCCTTTAATTTATTTTTATAATGAATAAAATGGATAATAAAAAAATTATATCAATAGTTATTTTATTTGTCTTTAGTGTCTTTTTGTTATTATCCGTTATTAGCCCCGCGATGGCGGCCGGAGAGCTTCCCGGGCTGAAAAAAACCGGAGAGGCAATCGGTTACCACGATTCAAAAACGTCGTCAACGGGAAAGTATATTGGTAAAATTATTCAATCTGTCCTGGCGTTTATTGGAATAATATTTATGATAATTATATTAATGGGCGCATTTGACATCCAGGGAGCCGGCGGGAATGAAGAAACAGTCAAAAAGGGCAAAGATAAAATAAAAAACGGGGCAATCGGCCTGGCAATTGTTTTTAGCGCTTATATAGTTTCTTATATTTTTTTAAACTGGCTGGCTGGCGCGGATCTAAAAATATTTATAGTAAACTAGTAATTTAAAATGGAAAAAATATATAAAAATAAACATAATATAATAATAGCCATACTATTTTTTATTATTTTATTTAATATAAATTTAGCTTATGCTAAAATTAGTGATTGGGATACTAAATTATTCAAAAGCGGGGAAAAAACAGGATTATATGAAGTCGCGGATGTTGAACTTAAAGGCGGAGGTACTGTTTTAGCAAAATATTTTGGGATACTCTTAGCTTGGACAGCTTTTTTAGGAATTGTATTCGTAATACATCTTACTTTGGCCGGCTATGAATGGATGACCGCTCAGGGGGATGTGGAAAAAATTAAACATGCCCAAAAAAGAATAAGAAACGTCTTAATTGGCTCAATAATTCTTATCGCTTTATATTTGATAGCTTATTATTTTATTAATTTATTATCAGGCACAACCGGCTATGATATAAGCCAGTAAAATATTCCCTAATTAGTTAATTATCCTAATATGAAAAACCATATAAAATTAATAAAAAATATTTCAATAATAATTTTTTTATTAGCAATAATTATTAATATAAATATTGTAAATATTGTTCAGGCGTCTGTTTTGCAATATATGGAAGACGCGGGAAGCGCCGCCTCGTATAAAACATCAGGCGAGGAGTTAGAACCTACTTACCTGGTGGGGAATATTATAAAAACCATTATTTCTCTTTTGGGGATATTTTTTATTGGCTTGACAATCTACGGCGGTTTCTTATGGATGAACGCGCGAGGTGATGCGGAGCAGGTTAAAAAAGCGCAAAATATCATCAGGGACGCTTTAATAGGAATAGTTATCGTTATTGCGGCCTATGCTATCGCCTATTTTGTCCTGTTTTATATTGCTAAAAATTATATAACAAACCCGGGGCTGTAATTATGTTAAAACTATTTAAACAAATTTTAATATTATCTTGTCTCATCGGCCTCTTGGTCCTGCCTTATTTTGTTTTTGCCGCGGACAATATGGGCGAGGTATTAAAAAAAGTCGGGAAATATGGCGGCTACAACCCAAGCACAACTCAATATTCGCTCTCTCAAATAGCCGGCACGGCCATATATGCTTTTCTGTCTATTTTGGGAATAATTTTTATAACCTTAATGATTTACGGCGGCTATACCTGGATGACGGCCAGTGGAGACGAGGAGAAACTTAGAAAAGCCCAGCAGACCATAAAAACAGCCATTATCGGCTTAATAATAGTGGTTGGGGCTTATGCTATCTGGAATTTTATTCTCTATAAAGCAATCTACGGGACAGGCTCATAAATTAAATATTACTAAAATATGCTTAAAAAAAATAAAATAATAAAATACCTGATAATATTTTTTATATTTTTTCTAAGTATTAGTACTGTTCAGGCCGCCTTTAACCCTTTGGAAGACTCTTCGGAAATGAAAAAACAAACAAAGGCATTGGCTGAGCAGGCTCAATTTAATACTTCAACCGGAGAAGGAGAGGGTCTGGGCTTAATAATGGCCACGGTTATAAAGGCTTTTCTTGGACTTTTAGGTATTATTTTTATTGTCTTGATAATCACGGCCGGATATAAATGGATGACTGCCGGCGGAAATGAGGAAAAGGTAAAAGAAGCCCAGGAAATGATAAAAAAAGCCGTTATCGGCTTAATTATTATTGTGGCGGCCTATGCCATCACTTATTTTGTCTTTAATGCCCTGCCCTGGGGAGGAACCAACACTGGCCAGGGAGGAAGCCCTCTTTAACTATTAATTTGTTTGCTATTATTATATACACAACAAATATAAAATATAAAAAACGCTTTTAAATTTCAAAAGCGCTTTTTGGTTACTAAAAATGATAGGAATCATTGGTCGTAATATGTATACCAATGACAGGGGGTGTTCATAAAATTGTTAATCTGCGCCCCCACCCTAAAATTCCACCGGCCAATCTCCATGCTGCCGTCGTATGATATAGCAGTATACACGCCCGGTATTAAATAATCAACAACTTGCTGACCGGGAGCCAAAAAGTACGACTTTCTCTCTGGCCCAATTATCACTGTGTTAACGTGCCTCCAGCGACTCAAATTGGCAACGATCCCTTTAAAACCTTGGGGGATGCCGTTTTGGCTACCGGTCATTTGAGACTGGGATCGTAATTTTTCAAAAGCCAGCTTATCTTCCAACTGCCTGGTGACTTGAGAAGAGTCGGCCAGCCAATACCAGTCTCCGCTTTGGTATTGCTTTTCACTTCCATAAAAAGCCCCGCAACCCGACAGCAACATTGCCATTCCTGCTATTACACTCACCAAAATAATATTCCTTGTTTTCATCTCAAATCCCTCCTTAATGTTTTTAGAGTAGCTTGAACACTTCCATAAGCATCTCGGCTCCTCTTGTTTTTCTTTATATAATAGGCCAAAATGCTTTAAAAGCATCTTGTTTCTTGCCTTTTGTTTGCAAAGGACACATCATTACTTTATAGCATAAATTTTTAATATTGTCAATCTTTTTACTTTAAATCAACTTAATGCTATAATAAATAGCATAGTTATTGACAAAAATTCAGGTTGCCCAAAAATTTTCCTCATTGTCATTGCGAGCGAACCCGCAAAGCGGGTGAGCGTGGCAATCCCGTAATCCAAGCTAACTTTCTCGGGATTACCACGTCGCTTCGCTCCTCGTAATGACAATAAAAAAATTTTAAACAGCCCGAACTTAACACTATTATATGATAAATAATAAATCAGAAATACGAAAAGCTTATCTGCTAAACAAATACGTAATTATAACCCCAGGAAGAGCCAAACGGCCAAGGGATATAAAAGAGCAGACCGTTATCAAAAGGACCAAAGATTGCCCGTTCTGTCCGGAAAAAATAAATAAAAAAAATATTCTTGACAAAATAAAAACAGGTAAAAACTGGCAGGTCCTAAGTATAAAAAATATTTTTCCGGCCGTAACCCTTGCCAATAAAAAAGCTTACGGCGCCCAAGAAGTAATTATTGAAACCCCTGGCCACACCAAAGAAATGGCCGACTTAACGGAAAAGGAAATTGAGCTGGTCCTTCGCATGTACGCCCGCCGGACCGCCGGGTTGGCAAAAAACAAAAAATTGGATTATATACTCTGTTTTAAAAACCAGGGCTCAAAGGCCGGAGCTTCAATAATCCATGCTCATTCCCAAATTTTTGCCACTTCTATCATACCGCCGGAACTGCGCGAGGAATCGGCTCTGGCGCAAAAATATGAAATTGAACATAAAACCTGCCCTTATTGCGCTATCATCAAAAAAGAGTTAAAATCCAAAAGAAAAATTTATGAAGATAAATATATCGCCTGTTTCGCGCCCTATGCGCCGGAATACCATTATGAAGTCTGGATCTTCCCTAAACGCCATTTGGATAATATTACTTTGCTAAATCCGGCCGAATTCAAATCGCTGTCTGAAATTCTAAAAAAAATATTAATAAAATTAAAAGCGCTTGACCTGTCTTTTAATTTTTTTCTTCACAATACCATTTCGGATAAAAACCAACATTTTTATATAAAGATACAGCCAAGAGAAAGCATCTGGGCCGGCATAGAACTCGGCTCCGGACTGATTATTAATTCTGTCTCCCCGGAAACAGCCGCCAAATACTATAAAAATAAATAAAAAATTTCAATTTCCAATTCACCCAATTTCTAATAAAATTAATAATATCCAAATAATTAAAAATTGGACATTTGAAATTTTATTAGAAATTAAAAATTATAATTTAGAAATTTTATTGTATGCCCATTCCCCAATTAAAACAAAATAAAAAAAGCCAACTATGGAGAACCCAGAAAAAAAAATATTATGTTTCAAGAAAAACCGGCTCAAAATATAATTTTAATTATTCTAAGAAAAAATCTTCCGGCTTTAGCAACCGCAAAAATAAAAAATTCTCTTTTAAACGGCTACTATTAAATAAAAAATTAATAAAATTTTTTCTTTTAACCTTACTTATTTTTATAATAATCGGCTTTGTTTCCGTGGCCTGGATTTCCCGCGGCCTGCCTGACCCAAACAAACTAATAGACCGGCAAATCGCGCAAAGCACAAAAATATACGACCGGACAGGGGAAACGATTCTTTATGATATTCACGGCGATGAACAGCGAACCATTGTCAGTCTTGATGAAATACCAGATTATGTCAAATGGGCGACAATCGCCGTAGAAGATAAAGATTTTTATAAACACAAAGGGATAAGTATCTGGGGAATAATAAGGGGGGTTGTCTGGCAAAAACTAAGAGGCAAAAGAATACAGGGAGGCTCTACCCTGACCCAACAATTCGTTAAAAACGCTATCTTAACTTCGGAGCGCAAAATCAGCCGAAAAATAAAAGAATGGATACTGGCCCAAAGGCTGGAAAAAAAATATTCCAAAGACGAAATTTTACAAATGTATTTTAACGAAATTCCTTACGGCTCAACCGCTTACGGAATTGAAGCGGCCAGCCA
>CAYMCJ010000014.1:0-13401 GCA_964388985.1 uncultured Gammaproteobacteria bacterium
TTACCGCCAGCCCCTCTTCTCAATCACCCGAACATTAAACCACAAAAATATAAATATAAATGAACAATAATAAATAATATCCTTGGAATCAATAACACCTTTGGAAATATTGTAAAAATGACTGCCTAATCCTAAAAATTTCATAACCGGCAAAGCAAACTGCGGAGCGTTTTCCAAAACAAATGAAGCCCCGATAATAAAAGCGACAAAACAGGCAACCAAACCCAAAACAAAAGCGATTATTTGATTCTTTGTCAGGCTGGAAATAAAAAGACCCAAAGCCAAATAAGAGCCGCCTAAAAATAAAGCGCCTAAATAACTGCCTATCACCTGCCCGCTGTCAATATCACCCAAAAAAGCTATGGAAATCGGCAAAGTTATGGTTAAAACCAAAGAAATCGCCAAAAATGCCAAAGCGCTGAAAAATTTAGCCAAAGTGGCCTGCCAGTCGGTTATGGGTAAAGTCAATAAAAATTCAATTGTGCCGCTCTTTTTTTCTTCGGCCCACAAGCGCATAGTTATGGCCGGCGATAAAAATAAAAATATCCAGGGCAGAAGGGAAAAATAATTTCTCACGCTGGCCTGTCCGATTACAAAAAAATAATTAAAAAACAGCCAATTGCCAACAATTAAAAACACGCCGATAAAAATATAAGCAATCGGGGAATTAAAATAAGACATCAACTCTTTTTTAAATAAAATGTATATGGTTTTGATATATTTTTTATTCATGCAACAAATTAAACTTAAAAATAAATTACAAATTTAAAATTATAAATTCCAAATAAATTCAAACTTCTAATATTCAAAATTAAAAACTGTTTATAATTTTAAATTTTGATATTGTAATTTATTTGTTATTTGGTGCTTTTAATTTTGAATTTACTTCGTTAATTCTCTAAATACGTCCTCCAATGAAACGGATTTTTTATTAAATTCCAATATGCTCCAACCGGAATTTGTTACTGTCATTGATAAATATTCCCTTAAATCAACCCCCTCCTTTGGTTCAATTTCATAGCCATAAACATCATCCGCCTCTTTGTCTTTAACTTCAGCCTTGACCACATTTTCCATTTCCTTTAATTTATTTAAAATATCGTCTTTAGGACCTTTTATCTTTACATAAATTATCTCTTTGGCGCCTGACTTTTTAGCCAATTCGGCCGGGCTGCCTTCGCCGACAATCCTGCCCTCATTAATAATAATTACCCGGTCGCAAGTGGCGCTCACTTCGCCTAAAATATGGGTTGAAAATATGACTGTTTTTTCCTGGCCGATTTTCTTGATTAAATCCCTAATTTCAACTATCTGGTTGGGGTCAAGCCCGGTGGTAGGCTCGTCTAAAATTAAAACATCCGGATTATGAATAACGGCCTGAGCTATTCCCACTCTCTGCCGATATCCTTTGGAAAGCTCATCAATTGGCTGGCGCATTATTTCCTTAATTCCGCAGGTTTTAGCGACTTCTTTTATTCTTTTTTTTGTCTCGTCTTTATTCAGGCCGCGAATTTGAGCAATAAATCTTAAATATTCATACACCAGCATATCGTCATAAAGCGGCACCATTTCCGGTAAATAACCTATTTTTGCCTTGGTTTTTAGCGGTTCTTTGCTAACGTCAACCCCGTCTATTTCCACCTGTCCGCCGCTGGGCCGCCAAAAAGAAGTGATAATTTTCATAGTGGTGGTCTTGCCGGCCCCGTTCGGCCCCAAAAAACCCAAAACCTCCCCTTTTTTAACAGAGAAGGTTATATTATCCAAAACATTGCTTGAACCGAATTTTTTAACTAAATTTTTTATCTCAATCATACATTAACATAATATCAAAAACAAAAAATATATGTCAAGAAGCAAACCAAATTTTATGTTGACATTTTCCTTTTTTTAAGCTAATCTAATTAGATTAAATAATTAACTAAATTTAGATAATTAACCGCTCATTACAACTAAGGGAGGAAAAAAAATGACTAATCCATTGGCTGAAGAAATAAAAAGGTTTAGACAAAAAAATGAAGAAAGTGTTATTGAAAACTTGGTAAAAAGAATAAATGGCCTGGAAGAAGATTTAAAACAATTTCAGGAAGAAATCGCCGAATTAGGCGATTTGATAGAATTGATAAATAGAAAACTACAAGACTTTTGCGATGAATGCCCTCAATCAGGCAAACCAAAATGCCTAAACTGCGACCTAAAACAGGCGCTTGAATATTTATCTAAAACCTTGCAAAAAATATTTAAAATGTGATTACAATGGAGGGGAAAATGGTGAAAAAACAAAAAATGATTCTAAAATTATATTCTCTGATAAAAAAAGGCATAGAAGAAGACGAAAAATATAAAAAAACGGCTTCTGAGATTAACAAAGATATCAAAAATCTATTAGCTGATTTGGGGAAAGCTCGTCTGGCGGTTGAAATAAAACCGGACAAAGTTTATAAATCGTCGTGGGTCCGACCAATATTCCATGTCCCAAGGGATTTCGAATGTTTTCTTAGAAAAATAAATCTGCCGGAAGAGTCAATTAAAATACTTTACTATATGACAACAGTCAAAGGAAAGGATATTATAAAACATCTTAAGGAAACCGGCTACCGGAATATACCAGACTCTGATATTTGGGTAAAGCCTACCCCTACCAAATCTATTGATTGTTGAATTGAATATCCTAAATTCGTTCTTAACTTATAATAACAAAAACCACTTGCAATTTATCGCCAGTGGTTCTTTTTTTAATTAAAAACCTGTTTCGCTGGCAGGCGGGTCGTCAATCTTAAGTCGCAAACCAAAATAGATAGTTATTTTACCTTTCAATCGTCAATTATCAATCGCAAATCGTCAACTACTTAAACTCGTCCAAGGTTAAAACCTTAATTATTATTTTATCTTCTCTTTGAATCTTTAAACCAATCCGGTCACCCGGCTTATATCTTTGAAGAACCGACAATAAAGTATTGGTGCCACCAAGCTCTATGGCATTAATTTCAAAAATAATATCACCGGCTTCAAGTCCGGCCCGACTGGCCGGTGAATCAGGCAAAACCCCGGGGCTGCCGTCTTGGCCGTTAATAATTAAAGCGCCACTACTTCTCTTAAACCCTCCGTCCTGGGCAATCTCCGGAGTTAACATTAAATAACGCACTCCGGCTCTGGCTCTTATTATTCTTCCGATTTCCCGGACTGATTTTACCACCGGCCTAGCATCATTAATCGGTATAGCAAACCCGATGGCAGAGCCGGTTTGGTCAATGGCAACATTAACTCCAATTACCTTGCCTTCTAAATTAACCAAAGGGCCGCCGGAATTTCCGAAATTAATTTCCGCGTCAGTCTGAAGTATATTGTCCAGTGATTCAATATTTCCCACCTGGTCGCTAGCGATAATATTTCTCCCCAAGCCGCTTATAATTCCCTTGGTAACACTATTTTGATAACGGCCTAAAACATTACCAATCGCTATAACGGTTGCGCCAACTTGCAAATTATCACTATCTCCCAATTCAACATAAGGTAAATCTTTATCAAAAATTTTTAAAACCGCTAAATCATTAAGCGGGTCTTTGCCGATAAACTGGGCATAATATTGCTTATTATTATGTAAAATAATCCTATATTCGGCTGTTTTCTCATCCCCGGCGCTGGCTACGTGCTTATTGGTTAAAATTAACCCGTCAGCTGAAATTAAAAAACCGGTGCCTGACCCCTTTTTAACCCTTTCTTTTTGAGTGGTCTTTTCACCCGTCCTAATATCAATAATAAGCGATTCTTCCTGGTCATAAACAATAATACTGACTACCGCCGGCGTAATTTTTTTAATCGCCCGAATAGTGGCTTCCTGGTCATCAAGCTGTAAATCATCAGCCACCGCGCCATTAAAATAATTATCAACTTGAATGCCGGCCCCAATACCAATAAAAAGCACTAATATTATAATTAAAATTTTTAAAATATTTTTGTTCATACTAAATAATTATTTAATAATTAAAATTTTGTCGTACTTTTTTAATTTGTCTGCCTTTCATTCCATTGATTTATGGCCTCACTAACCTCTTTTTTTAAATATCTAACAATATTTGGATGAGGCTGGCTTGCTGTATTAGCGGCAAAGTTAGTAAAAGACTCTACTAATAACTCAAATTTTTTACCTTTGCCATTTCCATTAATTTTAAAAACTACTGTCCATTCATCGTAATTTATCCTGGCTTTTTTTCCATCTGGGCTTATAAATATATTTTCCTCAATTTCTATCATTCTTTCCCCGTGCCTTAAAAAATCCTCTGCTTTCGGAGAAGATATTATTTTTTTCCTTCTAACATCTTTAAATAAATTTAAATTCTCCTGCATAAATAATAGAATTTTTAATTTATAACTTTTAATTTTAATTGAATAATTAATTTTTAATTCTAAATATTAACCATTCTTTCAAATTATATTCTACATCGCCCCGTTATATTTATTTAAAAATTAAATCATTAATAATTTAAAATCCATTCAAAATTTAAAATTAAAAATTAGAAATTTTGACTACCCATTAACTAATAAACTAATTACCCAACTCCAACTCCTTAAACATCTCTTTCTGCTTTTTGTTTAAACCTTTGGGCGTCTTAACTATTACCTTTACCAAGTGGTCGCCCCGACCCCGGCCATGCAGTTTAAAAATTCCTTTGTCGCGCAACTTGAAAATAGTGCTTGATTGCGTGCCAGCCGGAATTTTTAACTTTACATTTCCATTGACGGTTATTACTTCTATTTTATCACCTAAGGCCGCCTGAGTAAAATTAATTTCCGCCTTTGACCTAATGTCATAACCGTCCCGCTCAAATCTATTGTCAGGCTTTACCCTAATTTTTAAATATAAATCTCCGGCTGAAGCGCCTTTGGCTCCGGCTTCGCCCTGACCCGATAAACGAATAATCTCGCCATTATCAATCCCGGCCGGAATCTTTACTTTTAGACGGCTTATTTCTTCGCTAATCCCTGTCCCGGCGCATTTGCCGCAAGACTTGGAATATTTTTTACCCTCGCCATTGCAATCCTGACAAGCGGTCTGCACCTGCATATTGCCTAAAATTGTTCTTTGCACCCTGGTAATCCTGCCTGACCCGCCGCAAGTCTTGCAAATCTCAATTTTACTTCCCGGCTCAGCCCCGTTACCTTTACATCTGTCACAAACCACTTTCTTTTTTAAACTTATTTCCTTTTCCGCGCCAAAAACCGCTTCGCTAAATTCAATGGTTAAAATTACCTGGATATCATTGCCCCGGCTTGGTCTTTTACTTCTGCTCCGGCCGCCACCAAAGCCAAAAATATCGCCAAGGCCGCTAAAAATATCGCCCAAATCATCGCTGTCGACATTAAATCCATTGGTGAATCCAGAAAAATCGCGAAAACCGTCAAAGCCGGAAAATCCGCCCTGGCCTCTGGCCTGCTCAAAGGTTGAACCAAACTGGTCATACTGCGACCGCTTTTTAGCATCGCCTAAAACCTGATAAGCTTCATTTATCTCTTTAAATTTAGCCTCGTCTCCTCCCTTTTTGTCGGGATGATATTCATGCGCTTTTTTCCGAAAAGCTTTTTTTATATCTTCCTGGCTGGCGCTTTTGCCAACGCCCAATATATTGTAATAGTCTTTGCCCATATTTTATTCAATTTGCAATTACAAATTAAAAATTACGAATTATACAAATATTATTAAACTAATTCGCATGATTCGCAATTTGCGGCATTTGCATACCACTCGTGGATTTGCATTATATTACTTAAATCCTATCTCTTTATTCTCCGGTCCAACCGCTTCCTTAACTTCCCCAAATCTTTCCTCATATTTTTTTAAATTATCCGTCATAGCCGCAATCATTCTTTTAAAATGCCCCGGGCTGGTAATAATTTTTCCGGTCACCCGGCCGGATATGCCCATAATGTTTAAAAACATCACCTGCATCTCATCCTTATTGTGATTAATCTGCATAGCATTGGCATATTCCGCCCCCGGAATATTGTCAGCGATCTTTATTTCCTGCGGCTTTGACGCCGGTTGTTTTGGTTGATTTTCCATATTAATTTTATATTATTAAATTATATAATCCCTCGATAATTTACTCACCAAATCTACAAATATTTGTAGATTTGCATTCAATTCGCCGCGCCCGACCTGCTGACGCAGTCAGGCGGGCGGGTAAATTTGAGTGTTATATTAAACTACTAATTTGTATAAAAGGGGGCGAAGAGTTTTACTCATCGCCCGTTATTTTGCACCAAAAACAGTAATGGAGGTCACTGGCTCGCTTGATTCAAATTCTCCCAGCGGCCCCTTATCTCCCACAAATCTTAACTTCAAATTTCTTCCTTTCTGACAACAAATAAGGAAACCTTATAGCTTTATTGCTGAAAGTGTAAAATGAATAATAACTATTATCCACCCCTACTCTTACTGATTCACACAAGCTTAACTCGTGATCTGTTAAAGAATCTATTTCTTTTTCTGTCATTTTCCCCTCCTATTGACTAATTCTTTCACAAAATCCCACTACGGAATCGTGAAGATTCCGAATTTCAGCCAAAATTCCAGCAATATCTTTGTCTGGCTCAATTTCAAATCTAAATCTCAGCTCGCCAGACTCCGTGTTCGGCTCCAACTCCTTCGCCTCTAATTTTAGTTTAATGGACTCAACGCTTTCTGCCGGACCAATAATGGCTATGGCGGTTTTTCCTTCAATATTGATTTCAAAAGGGGTTATAAAATAATCTCTATGAGACGAAAATAATACCGCTAAATCAAGCTTTTGTATCATCTCAACCGAAAAAACCAAAATTTTTGTTATTGTCATTTTTCTCCTCCGTTTTATTAATCAACTCTTCTGAAATGCCCATCCATGCCATCTAAACCATTCTTAATTGTTAAAAAATGATTCCTGTTAAAAAAAACTAAAAAAACAAGTTTTTCCGCCTTCCGGACAATAATTTTTATATCGCTTATTTTGAATTTTTCGGCTAATAATTTTCCAACCAAAGATACGTCATCAACTTCTTTGCCTGCCAATTTCTCTATTATTCTTCTGATTTGATCAAATGTAAAAACCAGTTGATCTGCTTCAGCCAACTTTATTCCTTTACAAAAATCTATTCTTTCCATTTTGCTCCTCCAATAAATTCTTGCTATTTTAAAATGTGCCTAATTGGCTGCCTGAAATTAATCCGACAGCCTATAAAAACATTTTACTTTTCGTTTCGCACTTCCTTGCCCGCCCACTGCGTAGCAACTGGGAGGGTTACTTCTTTTCTTCTTCAACTTCCCCCTCAACCACATCATCGCCGTCTTTCTTGCCGTCTCCTTCTTTTTTTTCTCCTTGGGTCTGATTTTGGTCAGCACCCGGTTGCGCGCCAGTCGCTTGCTGCTGGTACATAGCCGCTCCTATTCTCTGCGCTACCGCATTCATCTCTTCCATTTTCTTTTTCATCTCATCATATTGGTCGGAATCTTTAACTTTCTTTAAAGCTTCAAGTTTTTCTTCCAGTTCTTTTTTGTCTTCCGGCTTCATCTTATCGCCTGATTCCTTGAGCAATTTTTCAGTCTGAAATACGACCGCCTCGGCCTGGTTTTTTATATCTATCTGTTCTTTTTTCTTTTTATCTTCATCCGCGTGCGCTTCCGCGTCTTTTTTCATTTTTTCAATCTCTTCCTGGCTTAAGCTGGATGAAGCCGTAATGGTAATTTTCTGCTCTTTGCCAGTAGCTTTATCAGTCGCGCTGACATTTAAAATTCCATTGGCATCAATGTCAAATTTAACTTCAACCTGCGGAATGCCGCGCGGAGCGTTAGGAATACCGTCTAAAATAAACCGACCTAAAGTCTTATTGTCTGAAGCCAGCGGCCGCTCGCCCTGAAGAACATGAATTTCCACGCTGGTTTGGCCGTCAGCCGCGGTTGAAAAAATCTGCGACTTACTGGTCGGCACGGTCGTATTGCGCTCAATTAACGGAGTGGCTACTCCACCCAAGGTTTCAATGCCTAAAGTTAAAGGAGTTACATCTAATAATAATACATCTTTAACATCCCCCTGTAAAACTCCGGCCTGCACCGCCGCTCCCAAGGCTACTACTTCGTCCGGATTTACTCCTAAATTCGGCTCTTTATCAAAAAATTCTTTTACTTTTTTCTGTACCAAAGGCATGCGAGTCATACCGCCGACCATAATTACCTCTTCAATATCCTTAGCTTCCATCCCGGCATCCTTTAAAGCCGCCTGGCAGGGAGCAATTGTTTTTTCAACCAAATCGCCGACTAATTCCTCTAATTTAGCCCTGGTCATTTTTAAAACCAAATGCTTGGGTCCAGCGGCATCAGTGGTTATAAACGGCTGATTAATCTCGGTTTCAGTTGTAGTTGATAATTCAATCTTGGCCTTTTCGGCCGCTTCCTTGATTCTCTGTAGGGCCAAAGTATCTTTGGATAAATCAATTCCCTGGTCTTTTTTAAATTCAGCAATAATCCAATTTATAATAATTTGGTCAAAATCCTCACCCCCTAAATGCGTATCGCCGTTGGTTGATTTAACCTCAACCGTATCTTCCGATATATCTAAAATAGAAATATCAAAAGTGCCGCCGCCTAAATCATAAACCGCGATCTGCTCACCTTTTTTCTTGTCAAAACCGTAAGCTAAGGCCGCGGCCGTCGGCTCGTTAATAATTCGTTTAACATCCAATCCGGCAATTTTACCCGCATCTTTAGTCGCCTGCCTTTGTGAATCATTAAAATAAGCCGGCACAGTAATTACCGCTTCGGTAATTTTTTCGCCTAATTTCGCTTCGGCATCAACCTTAAGTTTTCCTAAAATCATAGCTGAAATCTCTTCCGGGCTATAATCTTTTCCGCTCATAGCCACTTTAACGCCGCCATTAGCCTTAATAATTTTAAAAGGCGAAATTTTAATATCCGCTTGCACTTCCGCGTCCTCAAACTTGCGGCCAATCAAACGCTTGACCGCGTAAACCGTATTTTCCGGATTGGTTACGGCCTGCCGTTTGGCGGTCTGGCCGACTAACCGTTCGCCATTTTTGGAAATAGCGACTACCGAAGGCGTGGTCCGGTTTCCTTCGGCATTTTCTAAGATTTTGGGCTTGCCGCCCTCAATAATCGCCATGGCGCTGTTGGTAGTGCCAAGGTCAATTCCTAAAATTTTACTCATAGTTTATTTTTTCATAACGCGTAAAGTGGAACGTATAACGTCCCGCCTGAAACGCTTTATTATTAATTATTTAATTTACCAATAATTTACTTTGGGCGAAATATGAAACATCTTCGCCCTAATTTAAGGAAATCTCAGGGATTAGCAGCGAATAAAAAATTCTCCAAAATCTCTCGCTATCCATCCCGTCTAATCTCCTTAAATTAATTGTTATCTTCTCATCATCTTCTCCGCAGACACGTATCAACAGCTGAATCCTCTGAAAATCAATATTATAATCTTCCCTGTTTTTATAAAGTTCGGAAAGAGCTATCACGGAAACTAAATACAAGACTTCGTATAAATACAACATCGCTGAACCCTCCTTATTATCATTCTTCTCCTCTCTGTCATTCCGCACTTGATGCGGAATCCAGGAGTTAATCGCACTGACCCCCTGGATTCCGGATAGCCTTCGGCTTCCGGAATAACAAAATACAATAAATGACAAATTAATTATTTTGATTATTTAATTTTTTAAATAATTTTATAAATCTATGAATAATTTCTAAATCTTTTCTTATTTTTTCTTCTAAATTAATTATTTCTATTGTTTTAAATTTACCATTTAAATAATCTGAATCTTTTTTGCTGAAGACTGCAATATCATTACCAGATGTGTCGCTATGACTAAAATTCAATTCTCCACGTGTATATTGATTTTTTATATGATTATAAAATTTTTTACCACTTTTCTCCTCTATAATATATACTTGATTAGGTGATTCTTCACACCTTGCGATATACATATTTTTACTGTTTTCAACTTTCTCTCTTCTATATTTTAAAATTATATATTTATTCTTTGCCCAAATTTTAAACCAAACAAGTAGGCATAAAACAATAATTATTAACAAAAATATTAATATTATAACCAAGTAAAAATGTTCTGATATATAATCTTTAATATTCTTTTTATTATTCTGATTTTCTGGTATCACATTAAAATTTTCTGCGTGGACTTCATATTTATTCCCGTTTTGTTCTTGACTTATATTTCCTGCAACTTGTCCTTGAATTAGGTTACCTTGATTATTAAGGGCAATATTTATATACTCTCTTGGTATTTCTAATAATTCTCCATCCCAATACCAATCATTTCCACTAATATCAAACCAATGTTCGCCACACTCTAAATATGGGGCACCAACGTATCCACTACCAAGCGCAATAGTAAATTTTTTATCCTTAAAATCTCCTTTTAATTCTTTCCATTCTTCGTAATCAATATATTTAATTACTGATGAGGCTAAATGATCTAAAGTGTATGGCCATGGAATATTATACGCAGGTTCTACAATATCTTCTATGCCATTATAAACTTTGTTAATGACAAAATCTTCGCCTTTACAATCCTCTTATACTTTATTGCTTACATAATTTATAAATTCATCGGAATGTTCAGCTAAAACTGAACTAGAGAAAGCCATAAAACCAAAAACAATAAATGTTAACGCTAAAAAAATTTTAAATTTTAAACTTCCATTTTCCATTTTGATTTTTGAATTTTGAATTTTGCATTTGTTACGTAGCACGCTACGTAACAAAATTCCTAATTCTTAATTCATGATTCATTATTCATGCTTCCTATTTCCCCGCCTCTATTCTCTCCTCTCCTGAATTACACACCTGACAATTAGCCATACCAAAACTCTTGGCCATACCCAACATAACCGCCATGATTACTTTTAAAATATTTTTCCTAAAATTTACAATAATCATCTTAATTCTTTTTATAACATATATTTAACTTAAAACAGCACTTGCTTTACGTATATACGCCTTCTGTCATTCCGGACGCGAAGCGATCCGGAATCCAGGAGAGAGCAGTAGGAATGTTACTATCTAGAGCCTACTGTTATCTCCTGGATGCCGGGTCAAGCCCGGCATGACAAAATATTAGAAATTTCATAAGTCCATCCCAATTCCGCATTAGTCAGCATCGGTCAGTATTAGTCCGCGTCTACTTCTTTGAAGTAGTAATCTTTATCTTCTTCGGCTTGGCTTCCGGCGCCTTGGGAATGGAAATTTTTAAAACTCCGTCTTTGGCTTCAGCGCTGGCCTTATCGCCCAAAACATGAGCTGGCAAAGGAATACTGCGATAGAAACTGCCTGACCTTATTTCTTTGCGGTAATAATTTTTATCTTCAACTTCCGACTTTTTTTGGCCTTCGCCTTTGATGGTTAAAACATCGTTTTCAATCGCAATATCAACTTTTTCCGGGTCAATCCCGGCCAACTCGGATTCAACGATTACATTATTTTTGTCTTCATAAACATCAACCGCCGGCATAAAGCTGTGCCTGCGACCGGCTTGCCCCGGTATAAATTCAGATAACATTTTGTCCATATCCTCAAACGGTTCAAGGAATGGAGTCCATTTAATTAGTGGTGACATAATTTTAATGGTTGTACAAAGTGAATTTGTAAAACTGCAAACTTCACTCCGACAACAAAATAAATTTCTAAATTACAATTTCTAATTTCTAATAAAATGCCAAATGCTTAAATTTAATAATTAGACATTAGAAATTTTATTAGAAATTAGGTGAATTAGAAATTAGGAATTAATCTAACATTACTTTCGCCGGCACAATAACTTTCCCGTTCAATTTATATCCCGCCTTAACTTCCTTTTTTACTTTTTTGCCCTTACCCTCTAAAGCTTCCATCAATTCCGGATTAAATTTCTCGTTCTTAGTTTTAATTTCCTCTACCCCCAATTTTTCTAAAACATCCTTAAATTGCTTCACAACATATTTAACGCCTTCCGACCAACCATTTTCATCCGCATTTGTCCGCATTTGTCCGCATGAGTCCGCATAAGTCAGCGCAAATTTCAAGTTATCATAAACCGGAATAATCTCGTGCAATAAATTTTCATTGGCATACTTGGCAAATTCCTGCTTTTCCTGCGCCGTCCGCTTTAATAAATTCTGATAATCCGCCAACGCCCGCTTGTATTTTTCACTATAATCATCCTCTTCAATTTTTTTTAATTTTTCTATTACTCTATATGTATATGGAGCAAATTCTTTTTTATCTTTTTTAAGCCATTCATCTATAGACAACCATTTATAATTTAACGCTTCGTCGTTTAATTTAATATTTTTTACATCCTTAACCTTAGCCTTATAATCTAAAAAAATTAAATGATTATCTTTATTAGTATAACCATCATTGACATTATATCCATCGGCAACGCCAATAAATTCCATTTTCTCAATATTCATATTGGTTTCTTCCTTTACTTCTCTTCTTAAAGCATCTTCAATTTTCTCTCCCGCTTCTATTCTTCCTCCGGGACAGACATATTTATTGTGCCACTTAACCCCGGTAGTCAAAAATAATTCACCCTTATCATTAAAAATAAACGCTCCGACAATCGCTTTAGGATATTTATTTTCTTCACTCATAATAATATTCTAAATTAATTATTACTATTTAACTAATTGACTACTCACACGTTACGAGTTATGAGTTATGAGTTACGCGTTATGCTTTCATTCACATACTTAACCAAGGCCATATTTTTTTCATAATTCATCCGCAACGGACCAATAATGCCAAACATACCAACATTGTCGCCGACTTTGTATTTAGCTAAAATAGTGGAACAAAAATTGCCGAAAGGATTATCAGAACCGATTAAAATCTGCGGGCCGTATTTTATTTCATTGAATATTTGGTCAATAATTTCATCAACCCGGTCAATAATTGAAGAAATATCATAAATCAAATTAACCTGGGAAAATTCCGGCTGAGAAAATAAATTGGAAATGCCGGTATAAAATAAATTATTTTTGTGATAGGCCCAAAAAACCGCGTTGCCTGATTTCTTGGCCAAAATTTTAGCTGTATTTTTAAAACCGACTTCATTTTTATTTGCCAAAACATTTTTTAAATCATTAACTTCCGCTTCTTTTAGTTTTGCCGACTTTAAATTTTCAACATAAAAATTATAGGCCTTTTCGGTCGGTATCCGCCCGGCCGAAGTATAAGGTTGAATAATATAATTTTTGCTTTCCAATTCAGCCATTTCATTTCTGACCGTGGCCGGAGAAATATCCAGTTTATATTTATCAACCAAAATAGAAGACCCGACCGGCGCGCCTGTTCTGATATGCTCTTTAATAATTGTATTTAAAATAAATTCTTTTCTATTATCCAT
>CAYMCJ010000014.1:13501-22863 GCA_964388985.1 uncultured Gammaproteobacteria bacterium
GTCAAGAGAGTGCTAAATTATATAAAATTTAATTTAATATTAGTGCTTAATTACCTATTTTAAAAAACCTTAATTCGGGCAGACAAAACCACTGATTCGCACCGCACCCGCTACCGACGTCTCGGGACGATCGGGCGGGTGTGCCCTCCCGCTTCAGCGGGATAGTGGGACTTGCCGAAGGCAATAACACTAATTCGGATGTGCCGGATTCGTAGTTCCGGCTTGCCGAAGGCAATAACATAAAAAAAGGCATAAACTACGCTAAGCGCATTTATGCCTTGATAAATTAATTGGATTCAATCAGCCTAGTGGCAATTTGTTCTTGCCCAGCCGATGAAAACTGGCTGAAAATTATTGGATTTTGGGCAATTTTATGTAACTGCCTTATGCTCTTTGCTCCCACATGAGCAAAGCCACCCTGAACCAACTCCATGTCTTTCCCGATCCAGCTCTTTAATGGTCCGCGGTGTCTAACCCAGCCTTCAACTCCTTCCGGCGCTTTTTTCTGCCTACCATATCTATCTGACAATCGTTCATCTATAGATGCCTTTGAGGCCATTCCTCTATAATACACGTAATCATGAATAACTTTCTTTGTCTTCGCTGAATGAGATTCGCTGGCCGCCACCAACCATTTTCCGGCCATACAAAGATGTCCTCCGGCGGCCAGACTGACAACCATATCACCCGAACCATTAATGCCTCCATCCGGAATAATTACCGGCGCATTAATTTTCTCTTTTTTCAAGCGCTGACGCGTATAATACAGTTCGTGAATTAAAGTAAACATAGGAAAACCAACGCCGGTTCCCTGCGAAGTTGTGCAAGAAGCGCCCGATCCTATACCAGCTTTAACGCCGTCTACGCCTGCTTCCGCTAACCGCAAATATCCATCCACATCGGCGATATTACCGGCGATAATTGCTGCCTGACCCTTGGCTAACTTAACAATTTTTTTGGTCTGCTCTATGACAGCGATACAATTCCCATGACTACTGTCAATTACAATAATTCCAATACCAAGCTTTAAAGCTTCTTTAACTCTTTCCAGGTCAGACTCATGCACCCCGACCGCCATTCCAATCAATGGCTTACGTTTATGCAGACATAAATTTATATGAAAAAAATCTTTCATAAAATAAATGCCTTTTAATTTACATCTGCTGCTGACGATTGGCAAAACCGAACATTCTTGCTCGTTTAATAACCGATCTTTTATCCTCTTAAAAGATGCTCTAGCGCTCTCTGTCTTTAATTCGGAAAAGGGCTTCATCCAGCTTGATACCGGTTCAAGCATCCGACCCTTAACTCTAAAAAAAACATCTCTGGTAAACAAAACCCCTTCCAATACTCCGGCTTTTGTCGTTATAGGAATAGTGCTAAAACCATACATATCCAATATATCTTTTGCATCCTCAACGGGGTCTTCAGGGCGAAGACATTTTGGTTTAGATATTAAACACGGTTTGTGCTCCAAAGATTCCTTTATCCATTCTAGCTGCTGTTCCGGTTTCTTTGTTCTATAAATAATTCCGCAACCGCCGACTTCAGATAAAACCTTCGCCATATCCGGTCCGGTAACAGTATCCATGGCCGCACTAATTAAGGGAATATTCAAGGTTGCCGGTCCAATTTTCGTGGTCAAGTCTACTTCATGCGGTGCAATATCAGAACGAATTGGCTTTAATCGCACTTCATTCAAAGTTTGACCTGCTATTGGCTGTTTTAAACCAATTCCATCAAATAACTGCGGATACAATTCTCTATATATTACATCAGCTTCAATCATAGCCCCCTCCTCCAATAAAATGTTGTTATTAAAATAAAAAGAGCTCCCTCCTTTTTTTGTTATTTATTTTTCCTCTTAATTTACCTTAAAATAAAAATAAAGTCAATATAAATAAAAGAATCAATTGAATTAATTAGTTCTTCTTCGTTTAATTCGTTTCTTATTCACTTAATTCGTGTCTTGCTCCAAAATACCAATCCAATACCTCTCTGGCAATCGGCACGGCCACTTCACTGCCTTCTCCGCCTTCTTCAACTAAAACAGTAATTACTATTTCTGGGTCTTCATAGGGCGCAAAGCCGGTAAACCAGGCGTGCGGCTTTTCTTTGCTTGACCACTGGGCTGTTCCGGTTTTGCCGGCCACGGCCACATTTAAACTATTTAAAGCCGCCGCGCTACCGGAAGTAACCGCCTGCCTCATTCCCTGACGCACAATTTCAATATTATAACTGTCAATAAAATTATTCCTGATTGGATTTGACTCTATATTGCCGATTACTTTATCATTGCCGGATAATATCTGCCTGATTAAATGCGGCCGGTATAAACTCCCCTGATTAGCAAAGACGGAAGTAAAGTTCGCCACCTGCAAAGGAGTTACTAAAATATCCCCCTGGCCAATGGCCAAATGATAAGTATCGCCGATATACCAACGTTCGCCCTTGGTTTTTTCTTTCCATTCTTTCGTAGGCAGAAAACCGCTAACTTCGCCGGCTAAATCTATCCCGGCCTGGCTTCCCAAGCCGAAAAGTTTGGCATAATTAACAATTTTATCAACTCCCAAACCTTTAAAATCTTCATAACCTCCGCCGATATAATAAAAAAAAGTATTGACTGACTGCGCTATTGCTTTACGGACATTAGTTTGGCCGTGTCCGCCCGCTTTCCAGTCGGGGAAAAACCACTCTCCGATTCTAATTCCGCCAACACTATTAAAACTTGTCCATTCAGATATAATTCCTTCTTCCAGAGCCGAAGCCGCTATCACCGGCTTTATTATTGACCCCGAGGGATACTCCCCGCTTATACATCTGTTAAATAACGGCTTGTCCGGATGGTTAATAATTTCATTATATTCTTCCTCTGAAATGCCTCTGGCAAAAATATTATTGTTGTAAGAAGGAAAGCTGACCATTGCCAAAACTTCGCCATTGTTTGGGTCCATAATTACAGCCGCGGCCTTGTCTATCTTTAATCTGCTTAAATAAGCAATAATTACTTCTTCCAATTCCTTCTGCAGTTCAATATCCAGAGATAAAACTAAATTGTGTCCGTCCTGCCCGGGCTCGGTACTGATAATTTTCTTTTCCTTGCCTAGGGCATCAACTTCAATCTGTTTTTTGCCGCTGCTGCCCTTTAATTCATTTTCCCAAAAATATTCAATACCTGTTTTGCCGATATAATCAATCGGCAAATATTCATTGCCAAACTCTTCTAACTCCTGACCGCTAATTTTACCTGTATATCCCAATATATGTGACAAAGACAAACTGTATAAATTATATTCCCGCCTGGTTTTATTTGACAAAACAACCCCGGGCATATATTCGGATTCTAAATATAATAACATTGCTTTTTCATATTCAATATTATCCGCAATAAACAACGGCTGATATGACTCCAAAGAACCATTTTTAATTTTTGCCAGCTTCTGTTTTATCTCGTCCGAAGTTAAATCCCCTAAAATTTCGCTCGTTCTATCAATTATTTTATTTTTCTCGGACTCATTTTTCGGCAAATCAATCGGGATAAAATAAAGCAAAAAATTAGCAACGTTCCTGACCAGGGGGCTATAATTTCTGTCATAAATAACCCCTCGTTTGGCCTCAATCCGCTCAATTCTTATCCGATTACCTTCGGCAACGGAATAATAATATTCTCCTTTAACAACCTGCAACCAAACAACTTTGGCAATAATAACAAATAAAAATAAAATAATAATAAAGCTAATTAATTTTAACCTTGAAAAATCAAAAGTTCTACCGACTATTTCCTTATGTTTTGAAGAAAACAAAAAAGAATCTTCAACCCAGCTCTTGCGATAAGAAAAATCTTTTAATTGCCCACTCCTGAATTTTCCCTCCTGAATAATAAATGGGTCATTTTTCTTTTTGTCTTCCTTTTGAATTAACCCCATATGCTAATTGCTAATGGAAAAATAAACACATTCTATTTATTTTTATTTTTAACCAGAAACACCGGTTTTAATTTATGACTGGCAAAATTAACTAAATAAAACAATATTATTACCAATACTAAATTTAGCAATATTTGAAATGCGCTTTTAATCCAAAATTCCTTCGTGAAAACAAAAAAATTTGCCTGATGCGCGAAAACCTGCAAAAAAAATTTCATTGAATTAAAGCTGAATACATAAAAAATTGTGGAAAAAAAAGTCAAGGCCAAAAATGAATACATTGAACGGTTGGTAAAAAAATTATTTAATAAAAAATTAGTAAATAATAATGTTACTAATAAACAAAATAAATAAAAACCAAAAGGAAAAAATGAATAAATATCCAAAAAAAACCCCAAACCAATAGACCAGTAAAAAGCAACTTTAAAATTAATTAATACTAAAATAAATATTATAATTACTAAAATAAAATTAAGATTACTAAACAACGACGGCAGACTGCTGATAAAAGACATCTGAAAAAACACTGAAAATATTATTAAAATTAGATTAAATAAAATTTTTGAATACATAATTAGTCTTAAAAACGATGAATCCGGTATTTTTTCATTTTATGTTACGGCAATAATACCGACACAATAAATAAATTATCTAAATCCGCCAAGGGCTCAATTATTGCGCTCTGCCAAATTTCATTATTATCATTTAAAACGGCCGTTGCTTTGCCAATTACCAGGCCGCGGGGAATATTTTCTTCCAGACCGGAAGTAATTACCGTATCGCCCTGATTAATTTCCTTTGTTTGGGGAATAAAATTCATTTTTATGGTTAACCCCAATTCGCCTTCGGTCGCTCCGGCGGTATCGTCCTGGTTTAATATGGTGGCTGCCAGTTTGCAATTACTGTTAACCGTAAACGAAACTATTGATATATTTTCTTTAACATCAATAATTTTTCCTATTATTATGCCTTTGTCATTAACCACCCCTAATCCCGGCCTTAAACCGTCTTTCTGCCCCTTGTCAATGATAATGTTTTTTTCATTGGCACCTTCGCCTTTTTCGGAATTGATTATTGTGCTTTTTGAAATAATGTTAGCCAACACATATTTATAATCGCTTTTATTTAAAAATTTTAAATGCTGGCGCAAAACCTCATTTTCTTTCTCTAAAATCTCTAAACGGGCATTCCCGTAAGTCAATTGTCTCACCTCCTCTTCAAGGGCATCAATAACTTTTAATAAATCTCGCTTGTCTGTTTGCTTATTATAAGTAATTCTAATATCAGAACCAACTGAATAAATTCTGCTGGCGACCGGATTAAATAAGGAAATAATCATATTTTCCAAAGGCAGCAAAATTTTAATATAATGCAAAAAAATAAGCAGCAAAATAACTGCTATATAAATAAATATTTTCTTTGTCTTAAACTTTAACATAAATACATAATGCGAATGCCGCAAATTAATATACGAATATAGCGAATTGGTATTATGAAAATTAGTATTATTATATTTGCATAATTACAATTCGCGGCATTTGCATATAATTTGTAGGTTCACATTATTCTTATAATTCTTCACTACCCGGCAAAATCACTTTATTTAATAATTCTGAGTCAGAAAGTAAAATCCCCGTGCCTCTGACTACACAAGTTAAAGGATCGTCGGCTATGCGGACCGGAATCTTGGTCGCTTGAGCGATCTCCTTATCTATACCCCTGAGCAAAGCTCCGCCGCCGGTTAAATAAATACCATGTTCATAAATATCAGCCACTAATTCCGGCGGCGTGGTTTCTAGGGTTGTCTTGATATTTTCTATTATTTGATTAATGGTTTTACTAATAGCTTCCCTAATCTGAGTATCATTAATCACCACTGCTTTGGGTAAGCCATTGATTAAATCCCGGCCCTTGACTTCCATTTCCATAGATTCCTTCAAGGGGGTAGCCGAACCGATTCTTGTCTTTACTTCTTCGGCCACATTTTCTCCAATTAATATATTAAATTCCTCCCTAACATATTCAATAATATTATTATCAAGTTCATTACCGGCCAGCCTTAATGATTTCCAGGTAACCACGCCTCCCAAAGAAATAACCGCAATTTCCGTAGTCCCGCCGCCGATATCAACCACCATAGTAGCAATTGCCTCGGCTATGGGCAGACGGGCGCCAATGGCCGCCGCCATAGACTCCTCTATTAAAAAAACCTGTCTGGCGCCAGCCGACTTGACGGCGTCTTCAACCGCTTTTTTTTCCACTTCGGTTATATCCAAAGGTATGCCAATAACAACCCGGGGGCGAGGCACTAGGGTAAAACTTTCGCTATGCACTTTGTCAATAAAATATTTAATCATCTTTTCCGTTATCTCAAAATCGGAAATAACGCCGTCAACCAGCGGTTTTATGGCCTGAATATGAGCCGGGGTTTTACCCACCATTTTTCGGGCCTCCTCACCCACGGCCAAAATCTCGTCAGTCCTCATATTGATAGCCACGACTGACGGCTCATTAATTACTATCCCCTTTTCGCTGGTATAAACCAGGGTATTTTTCGTGCCCAAATCTATACCCAAATCCTTGCTAAATTTTCCTAAAATTTTATTAAACACAATTTCATGTAACTCATAACGCGTAATTCATAACACGTAACGAAAATTATTTTTTTATTTTCTTCTCAACTTCCCTCATTGTCCGCCAAAAACTTTTTTCCAAATCAATTCCGGTTTTATCAGCAATTATTATAATACTATAAAGCATATCAGCTAACTCATGCTCTAATTCTGTTTTAATGTTTTTTAAAAAATCATCTCTATAACCGCCCTTGACCATTAACAACTTGGATAATTCACCCATGTCCTTGGTCATACCCATAAACGCCTGCTCCACTTCCCATTTTTTAGGCTCAATCTTTTCATATTTTTTCTTTATCTCCACTGCCCGCTCAATTATTTTTTGAAAATCATTTTTCATAATACTAAATTTTTACCATAGCGCTCTTAACAGTAAATTTTAACAATGTTTTTATTAAACAATTAAATTTATCAACATCTTTTTCTTTGGCTAAATAATAGTCGCCCATAATCTCTCTGAATCTCATCAACTCTTTAAGACCGGCTTGATGCCATTTTTTATCATTTGCAGTCAATTCAATTAATTCATAAGCTCTGTTTAAACAATCTATTTTATAATTTTCATTATTACGCGCCAGCCAATTGCGCGCCCGCATTAATTCGGAACCAATATTCAAAATCTGCTTGTCTTTTGTTAGACTACTCCATTTTTTTACAGTTAAATTTTTATGAAAATAAGCCATAAACTAATAATTTAACAATTCTTCAGCGATTTTTTTAACTTTATCTCTGATATTATCATCTTCAATTTCCATTGAACTATTATTCCGCGACGGACGAATATTTATTAATGAAGTAAACTCAAATTTTTCTTCTCCTTTAAATTTAGGATAAATATTACCGCCCCATAAATTCTCCTGCCTGGAACCGTCTTTTAATAATATCTGCTCGGCATCAGCGTGCATCTCCCCGCCTAAAGCAATAATCCGCCTCTCAACATCAACCACAAATTTTATCATCTCGGAAAATGGCCTGTCCAAAAAAGACATTAATTCATTTTCAGAAATTCTTTTTTTAATTATTTTTATATAATCCATAATCTTGTTCTTTAACAAAAAAACAATAAAATTTTAGCGGCTATCCATGACTTTAAACATCTTTATTGCGTGTTATGAATTTCATTCATCTTATCCCAATCCCATTCTCTATTTTCATTAAATTCAATCTTTTTCAGCACTTCTTTTTCTATGTTTATATTATAAACTCCGGCTAAATGTAAAATCCGAATGATCGCATCGGCCAACTCTTCGGCTAAACCGTCTTTGCCGTCAATATTTTTATACCGATAGGCCTCCATAGCTTCACTAATTTCACTATGTATTAAAGCAATTTTTTCCATAACATTAATATCTTCGGGTTTAGTGCCAAAGCCTTTTTCCTCGGCCTGATTCAAAATAATATCGGACAATTGTTTAATGGTTATTGCCATACTTTCAACTTTATAAACTTTATAACTTTTTAACTAAGTCATTAATCTCCGCTAGCTCCTCTTTCTTCTCATCCCGTTTTTTAAGCCCCACCGAATCTCTGGCTACCGTTTTCTCACTTACTACTACTCGACAGGGGCAACCGATCAGATCTGCTTCCGCAAATTTTTCACCCATACTAACCCCTTTCCGATCATCATATAATACTTCTATCCCGGCCTTTTGCAAATCACTATATACTTTTTCAACAAATTTTCTTACTTCTAACTTCTTACTTCTAACTTCTATAAGATGTACTTTAAACGGCGCGATTTCCTCCGGCCAAATTATGCCGGCTTTATCATGACTAACTTCCACTACCGTGCCCATAATCCGACTGGGGCCAATACCGTAACAGCCCATCACAACATCCTGTTTTTTGCCCTTTTTGTCAGTATAATAAAAATCAAAAGCCTTGGAAAAATGATTACCTAATTTAAATATATTGGCTACCTCAACACTTTTAATTTTTCTTAATTTTTTATTCCCGCATTCCGGACAGCTATCCTGCTCTTTAATTATTTCCTGGTTAACGGCCACTCGACATTTCTCACAGAGATAAATATTGTCCTCGCCGGTTTCAGTAATAGTTTGAAATTCATGAGAATATTTAGAAAAAGCTCCACCGGCCGCAAAAGTTAAATAAGTAATATCGCCCAAGCCGCACCGATTTAATATCTTAAAATAAGCCTCTATTGCTTTATCATAATAATTATTTAAATCAGCCTCGTCCGCATGAAAAGAATACAGGTCTTTCATGGAAAACTCCCGGCCGCGGATTAACCCGGCTTTGGCTCGCAACTCATTTCTGAATTTTGTCTGAATCTGATAAACATAAACTGGCAATTCTTTATAGGAAAAAATAAATTTTTTGGCCAACGGAGTAACAATCTCTTCGTGGGTGGCGCCAAGAGCATATTCTTTTTTGTCCGCCCCAGACAATTTAAATAAAGCGTCAAAATTCTCCCAACGCCCGGTCCTCTGCCATACTTCTCTGGGCGTTAACGCCGGCATAAGTAATTCCTGTCCGCCGATATTATTCATTTCTTCGCGCACAATGTTACAAATTTTATTATGCACTCGCAGGCCAAGAGGCAAAAATGTATATACCCCGGCGGAAACTTTATCAATAAAACCAGCCCTAATTAAAGCCTGCGCATTAAAGCTGGTTTCGTCTTTGGGAACTTCTTTTATTGTCTTGGTAAAAAGTTTTGATTGACGCATAAAATAAATTGTTACATTGTTACATTGTTAAATTGTTAAAAACATTTTAACGGCGACGCAACAATTTAACAATATAACAATTTAATTAAACTGTCTAAATTTTTTGTACACCT
>CAYMCJ010000015.1:0-6201 GCA_964388985.1 uncultured Gammaproteobacteria bacterium
CTGAGGGGACTGCCGCAGGGATAGAGCCGTGGAAACCGCAGCAACCCCCTTCGGGAGACTACTGCGGAACTAAAAATTATCTGCTCGGGGGCAGGGATTCGAACCCCGATTGACAGGACCAAAACCTGCTGTCTTACCCTTGGACGACCCCCGAATAATTTTATTTAATTTTATTTTATTGTCGGGAATTCGTCCGCCAATTTAGGCCTGTGGCCTGGCGGATCACTCACTAACGTTCGTGAAAACCCGATTGATCCCGCTCCTCGCGAGGGGCGGGACTGTCCTACCATTAGACGATCCCCGAATATTCAAAAACCACCTTTGCGGCGGTATAATATTATATTAATATACATTTTTATCTATGTCAAAACTAATTAAAATTAAATCGTAAATCAACAATCTGAAATCGAAAATCCTTACACCCTGGCATATTTCTTAACCGCTATCAGACTGGCTAAAATATTTATTATCGCCACGCCCGCAAACTGCGAACCGAATATTTTAATAAAATTCTCATTAAAATAAGAAATTATATTAATATCAGAGCCAACAAAAAAAGTATCAAGATACGGCTGCAATAAATTTAAAAACGGATAAAAAACCATAGCTACGACTATCACGCCGGCCAACGAATAAATTAAACTGGAAATCAAAAATGGCCAATAAATAAATGAATTTGAAGCCCCCACCAATCTCTTTATCGCAATTTCCCTCCGGTGGGTATAGATGGAAACTCTGATGGAATTATATACGACCAGTAAAGTTATTAATAAAAAAATAAGACTGGCAAACACGCCAACCTTGTTTACCTTGTCCGTAATATTGTTAATTTTATCCAACATTAACTTGTGGTCGGTAAAATTTCGAGACTCAATAATATCATCATCAATTTTGTTTAATTCATTAATTAATTTATTTACCAATTCCGTGTCTTTCGGGCTGATTACCAAGCTCGGCGTTAAAGGATTTGTTCCCAGTTCACGCAACGCCTGCATAATTTCAGGATTATCCTCATTTTTCTGCCGGAAGAATTCCAAAGCTTCGGCTTGGGAAATATACCCCACCTCCTTTACGTTATCCATATTACTAACCTTTGCTTTCAGAGCCATTATCCTTTCTTCACTTGAATCGGATTTTAAATATAGGCTAATATCAATTTTTTCTTTAACCGCCTTAATGGCATTTTTACTTATCAACTGCGCCACCAGAAGCATATTAACCGACACCAAAGCTAAAATTATAATAGTAACGGTAACTATGGATAACCAGATATTTCTAAAAATATCCTGAAAACTAAATTTTATTATTCTGGCCAATGATAATAAAAACATGGTTGTAATTTATAATTTGTAATTTGTAATTTGTAATTTAGAGACCCTTTATTCTGTAAACATGCTAAATTTATTTTCACTCCAAATTACTAACTACCAAATTACCAATTACAATATATATTTTCCTTTTTCCCGGTCGCTTACAAGCCGGCCGTTGTCTATGGTTATTACTCTTTTTCTTAATTTATTGACTATTTCACGGTTATGCGTAACTAACATAACCGTTGTCCCGAATTTATTTATACGAAGCAGCAAATCAATAATTTCATTAGCATTAATGGAATCAAGGTTGCCGGTCGGCTCGTCAGCCAAAAGAATTTTCGGCCGATGAACCAAGGCCCTGGCAATGGCCGCTCTTTGCTGCTCACCCCCGGAAACTTCATGCGGATAACGCTCCTGTTTGTCTTCCAACCCGACTATCTTCATAACATGGGGAACAATATTTTTTATTTTTTTCGGAGTTTGACCGCACACCTGCAAGGCAAAAGCGACATTTTCCCCTAAATTTTTTTTGGGCAATAATTTAAAATCCTGAAAAATAACCCCTATCTGCCGCCTCAAAAAGGGTATTTCCCTCTGTCCGATATTGGTAATATCCCATCCGCCTATTAAAACCTTACCTTGGCTGACTTTTTCTTCTCCGGTTAATATTTTTACTATTGTAGTTTTGCCTGTACCCGACTGCCCCACCGCCGAAACAAACTCGCCCGGCTTAATATGCAAATTAACACTATCAAGCGCTTTTATGTTGGGGCTGTATATTTTTGAAATATTTAATAATTTAATCATTTTATTGTATTTTAATTAATGGCCCTTTGGAAAATATTGTGGGCAGTTTTATTTTATTCGCTTTTTTGTTGTTTTAAAAAATAAGAAAAATAAGAAATGACTTAAAACCGCATTGAGTAATTCTTATTTTTCTTCTTGTTCTTATTTTTCTTATTTATCTTATTTCTCTTCTAACCCAAAAAATTATTCAAAGGACCATATAAATATTTGTCAAAAAAAACAAAAAATTATTTTTTTCTTAAACCGTATCGGATTAATTCTTCGGTCTCATAAAAACTAATATCGCGGCTGCCGGCCCCCATTATAACGGTTGTAATAAATTTGCTCCCTAATCCAACTCTGGTCATAAGGCAGTAGCCGGCTTCGTCCAAATACCCTGTTTTTGAACCGACAATATTATATTTATTTAAACCAATCAGCTGATTTGTATTTCTAAGTTTGTGTCTTTTATTTGTGTTGATTGTATAAAATTCGTATTCAAGGCTGACACTTGCTTTCTGGATAATTGGATTTTTAAACACCTCTTTTGTTATTATAGCATAATCCAAAGAAGAACTCACGTTCTCGGGGGACAATCCTGTCGGTTCAATAAATTTTGTCGCCACCGCGCCCCAACCGGCCGCCACCTCGTTCATTTCTTTAATAAAATCATCTCTGGATAACCCGCTCACGCGTACCAAAGTTTCAATGGTGTTGTTGGCCGAGCCCACCAGGGAAGAATAAACTAAATCTTCAATTGTTAAAGTGTCCCCATCGTCTAATTCCAAACGGGCCGACTCCCACTGCCGACAATATTCATAATTATATTCCTCATCCTTTTTGTCGTAAGCCACAATTTTATTCAAACTCGGGCGGGTATCTAAAAATACCTTAACAGCCACTAATTTGGTCAAACTGGCCAAGGGCAAAGTGGTGGTAGCGCTTTTATTAAATAATATTGTCTGACCGTCTTCTTCAAAAACAACCGCTGATTTAGAAGTAATAACCGGCTCAATAGTGGCGCCTCTGGCCGAAAAGCCTAAAATTCTTTTATTTGCGTCAGGAGCAATATATAACGGTTCAATCCTTACGTCCACAACGCCTTCGCTTAAAGAGGCTAATTTTTTAAAAGCCACCTTGTCTAAATCAACCACTCTGCCGGGGTGTAATTTTCTGTCCGGACCGTAATCATTTACCACTACATCAACAAATTTATTATTTTCCCGGTTATAAACTCTCAATCTGGATTCGGAAGGAAAATCAGGGGAAGCGGCGAAATTTCCACCTTTATATCCATACCAACTGGCCCGACCGACCGTTAAAACATCCGGATAGGACAAAACAGCCAAACGCGCAAACGGCAAATGGATTAAAGAGCGGACAAACTTTTCCTCTAAAAAATCTTGTGTTGGCAAGGGCCGCCAGGTAGAATAATTTTTATCATAAAAAAAGACTTGCTTATAATTATTCGTTTCTTGTCCATAAGAAAATTGAATATAAAACGGTTTGTGATTATCGTAAGCATTTTTATTTTTAAATTCAAACTGATAAATTCTGCTTATTTTATCTAAATTCCAAGGCATCTCCATATCATCATTAATTTCAATCATTTCCACTCCGGTTGCCTGGTTCAATGTGCCGGGAATTAATGAAAGTTTTAAGGAATCATCAAAGGCGCTTACGGTATAACCCCTATCAACCGTATTTTTATCCAAATTAATAAAATATTCAGGGTTGATTATTTCTTTTTCGGTTTCCCCTTCGGCATAAACAAAATTACCGGCAATTACCAGTAATATAACAAATAAAATAAAATAAAAATTTTTCCACATTTGACTTCGTCTCTTCATAACAATATAATTATAACATAAAACCGAATTAGACAAAATTGCGGGTATAGTATAATGGCAGTACGCGACCTTCCCAAGGTTGAGGCACGGGTCCGATTCCCGTTACCCGCTCAAAGTAAAAATTAATAAACCAACAAAGGGTCTCACGAACGTTAGTGAGTGACCCGCCCATCTGCGAAGCAGATGTCTGGCGGGCGATTCCCGCCTTGCCCGCGCAGGAGCATAGCGACTTGCGGGGGTTACCCGCTCAAAGTAAAAATTAATAAACCAACAAAGGGTCTCACGAACGTTAGTGAGTGACCCGCCCATCTGCGAAGCAGATGTCTGGCGGGCGATTCCCGCCTTGCCCGCGCAGGAGCATAGCGACTTGCGGGGGTTACCCGCTCAGATTTTGATAAAATTCGTCAACGGGGCAAACTACTAATATCAAGTAGTTTTGGAATGATTTCCGCCTGTCCCGCTGATAAGCAAGGCGAATTAGGCGGGATTACCCGCTCAAAAACTGAAGGCCGATATAGCTCAACCGGTAGAGCAATTCCTTCGTAAGGAAGAGGTTGTCGGTTCGACTCCGACTATCGGCTCAAATTTAATAAAGCCTGTCCCGATGAATATCGGGACAAAGCAGGGGGCTATGGGTTGGGTCCCGTCTTCGGCTCAAATTTAATTTAAAACAAAAAAGTTTGCTGGCAAACTTTTTTGTTTTAAAATTATTTCTTTAATCAGCTAAAATTAAAACTCGCGTATCATTTATTTTGTCTTTCAAATACTCGTCCAGTGTTATTGCTCTTACAAAAATATAAAATAAATTATTATCGGTTGACTTAATCGCTTCGTCTCTTTTCAAAATATAATACCCCTTGTCAGTAGTAATAATATTACTAATCTGACCCGATTTCAAACTATTTATTTTATCCTCAAATAACAAATAATCATTATTCTGGTTTGAGCCGCCGAATTCATCGCCATATCTTTTGCCGATACTATCAAAATTTCCTCCGGCCACAATAAGCTGATAAATTTTATTTATTCTGCTAAAAGCCACTTTGTTAATGTCTTCATCTTTTATTAATTGTCTGCTCATTTCTTCTCTGTTAGCTGAATTAAGATTATATTTTTTCGCTAACTTATTTAAAATAATTTTTTTTGCCAATTTTGTTTTATCAACATCAACCGCCGTTTCCAAATAATCATAATAATTGATAAAGCCTGCCTTTGTAATTACGGCCGGAACCGGAAAATACTTCGTTATTTTCCTGCTAATATTATTATCTAGCCCGAATTTAAGTAAAAGTATGGCAAAAATAATATAACTTAAGATAATCAGCAAAACAAAAAACATTATTATATAAACAAAAAATTTAAATATTAACTTTATATTTTTTTTATTAAATATTTTATTTATCGCCGCTTTTATCTTCTTTTTTCTTTGCTCTTTTTTTAATATCTGCTTATTCTTTTTTTCTTCTTTCGCTCTTTTCGCTTGAAATTTGTTTTCTTCTTTTTTTTCGCGTTTAGCTGTATTTCTTTCTGATTTTTTACCCTGCTTAATATTATTAGCCTTATATTCTGACTTAATTTTCTGAATTTCTTCCATTATTTCATTGTAATCACTCTTGCTAACAAGATTTTTATCACTCTCCGGCGGTTTCCCGTCAACCGGTTTACTCTTAAACTGCTCCCTGTTATTTAAATTTTCTTTTTCTTTTTGCTGATATAAGCTTTTGCCAATTTTTTGCCCGCTAACAGCCTCCCTGTCTTTCGGGACTATATCTTTTTTATTTCCAACGGAAAGGCTGTCAAGCATTTTCTTTTTTTCAGGGAAAAAAAACGGCTCTTTCTTGTTTTTGCCACCATTAAAAAATTTGGTCATCCGTTTAACCCGGCTATCCTTTCCCCCGATATAATCTAAAATAATTTTTCTGGACCGCTTTATTTCTTTTTCATCTAATTTTCTAATCCCATCAAGGGTTTTTTTTGACATATTTATTTACAACTTAATAATAATCCATTTCTTCCCGCTTAGCCATTTCTTTTCTCCTTTCCTGTAATTCTCTTGTTTTTATTTCTTTATTTATGCCCATTTCTTTTTTAACTTTTTTATAAAACTCCTTTTCTTTTTTTTTAAATTCTTCTTTTCTTTTTTTAAATTCCGCCTCTGCTTGTTTCTGCTGATTTTCCATTTCCGCCCGCTGGCTGGCCATTTCCTTCTGTTGAATTTCCTTTTCTCTTTTAATCCGCTCCCTTTTATTCCC
>CAYMCJ010000015.1:6301-22129 GCA_964388985.1 uncultured Gammaproteobacteria bacterium
CCTGTTTTAATTTCTCGGCCTGGTCGGCTATCTTTGTTTGTTGGGCAACCATTTCTTTTTGCCGGCGTTCAGCTTTAGCCTGAATTTCTTTACTTACAGTAATATCTTTATTTACCTGTTCTTGGCTTTTCCGCAATTTATTCCATTCTAATCTTAAATTGTTAAATTCTCTATCAAACTCTTCGGATTTTTTTAATATAAAATTCTCTTTTTCTTTTAATTCTTTCTGCTTCCGCGCTATATTATTTAATTCCGCTTCCGCCCCCTTATTCATTGTCTGTATTTTATTTATTTCTATTAATATCCTTTTATCTTCTTGTTCCAGATAGGCTTTTTCCTGTTTCAAACTATCCCTTTCCTGTTCTAATCTTTCTTTTTCTTTAAAAATAATTGAGAATTCATAATTAATTTTTTTCTGATTAGATTCAAATTCAGCTTCCTTATCCTTTAATTCATTTCTTTCTTTTTCTATTTTATCATATTCTTCCTCAATATTAAAATCAAAAATTTGTTTTTTTAACACTCTTGTTCTGCCGATTGTTGTTTTTATTCCGTCAAGCTTCTTCCCCATATAAATTAGAACCCGTCTGTCTTGCTGTCGCCCGCCCGCCTTCATATGCGAAGCATGTCGGGCAGGCAGGCAGTCAAGCAGACAAACACGCCTTAAAATAGATAAAAAAATTCTGGAAAAATTTACCAAAATCAGAAAATGGCAGCCGGAGCTTATTAAACAACCGGTCTATCAAGGGACTGTCGCCGAATACGCTTTTGAAGCGAAAATTTAAAAAATCAAGAAAAATTTTTCATATAATTTTTAAGGTTTACCTGCGGGGTAAGCTGAAAAAATTTAGGAAAAATTTTACTAATTTTTTGGATTTTTTAGCCAAAATAGTATTCGGCGACAGTCCCTTTAATTGAAAAAATAATTCCACCATCTCTGTGGATTGGAATAATTTAATGATTTATTGTCAGCCTCTCCTTTGGCAAGGTCGTTTATTCCAAAATCTGCTGTCTCATTTTTTTCTTTAACTATTACTGCTTCCTCGCCCTGTTTTTTTAAACCTAAATTCAATTTGGCCTGTTCCTCAACGAATTGGTCCGACTCTAAATAAGAAATCAATTTTTTAAAATCATTATTTTTATACTCAAGGTCATTAATCTCTTTTTCCAACTCCTTAATCTCCTGCCCAATCTTATATTTTTTGCTAATATTTTTAGACAAGGGAAAACTTATTAAAACAATTATGCCCAATCCCAAAAAAGCTAAAAATTTGGGGTTATACAAAATACGCTTAAAAATATTTCCATCTCTTTTATATATCATATATTATATCTAATTTATTTAAAACTCGTGCGTTTGAATTATTTTTTAACCACAAAATTTATCCAATATTAATTCAAACATAAACTCTATTGTCAAACCTTCTTCTTGACAATAAAATAATGTTTTACTATTTCGATCATCATCATGCTTAAGGCCCCATAAGAAAAAATCAATAACCAGGCATTTAAATGCAGGGGAACGGTTAGTATAACCCTCTGCAAAGGCGACCAATAAATTGCCGCCAAAAGTAAAAACAAACTAATGGCCACAGCCATGACCAAATAAAAATTGCTAAAGGGGTTCATTTTCCAAATCGGACAACTTAAGCTGCGCAAGCTGAAAATATAAAACAAGGAATCAACCCCGATGGCGGCGAAGACAATTGTTCTAATATAGGTTAAATCAAAATTATATCTAAATAAATATAAAAATATCGCAAAAATAAACAAATCGCGAATTATGCCGGCGGCAAAAATAATTACTTTCATTTCATTGTTAATAATCCGTTCGTTTTTGCGAATCGGCTTGGTCTCCATAATCCCCTGGTCGCCTTTTTCAAAAGCCAAGGAAAAATCAGGCAGGCCGTCATTAACTATATTAATCCATAAAATTTGAACCGGTATTATCGGCAAAGGCAAACCAAAAAAAATGGCGCCGACAATTAATATTACCTCGGAAAAGCTGTCTGAAATTAAATAAGTAACTACTTTCCGTATATTGGAAAAAATAATTCTTCCCTGTCTAACCGCCGCTACAATGGTTTTAAAATTATTATCCAACAATATTATATCCGAAGTTTCTTTGGCTATATCGGTTCCAGTTCCTAAGGATACCCCAATATCAGCCGCTTTTAAGGCCGGGGAATCATTAATCCCGTCGCCGGTCATAGCGACAACTTCACCGCGCGACTGCAAGGCCTTAATAATTCTTAATTTATGGTGAGGACTTACGCGCGCGTAAATATCCACTTTTTTAACTAAATTCTTTAAACTTTTATCATCAATTTTATCCAAAATTTCTCCGCTGATAATATTTTCCGCTTTTACATCCAGGCCGATTTCTTTCCCAATTGTCCGGGCCGTTAATTTATGGTCGCCAGTTATAATAATCGGCCTAATACCGGCTTGCCGGCAAACTTTAATGGTTTCTCTGACTTCCGGGCGCAAAGGGTCCTTTAGGGCAATAAAACCGACAAAAGTAAGGCCTTTGTCAATTAATTTCCAATCGTCGTCAGTCAGGCCAACCTCTTTTTGCCCTCTGGCTAAAAAAGAAACATCAGAAAATTCGCGCTTGGCTACGCCGATAACCCGCAAACCTTTATTGGTTAAATTCTCATAAGTCCGGTCTATTTTTTCTCTTTCGCCCTTGCTTAATTTATGTATCCGGCCGCGATGATAAAAATTTACAGACTTATCCAATAGTCTTTCCGGCGCGCCTTTTTCATAAACAACATAACCGCCGGCTTTCTTTTTATGAAACGTAAGCATGAATTTTAATTCACTGGAAAAAGGCAATTCACCAATTTTTGGTTCAACCCATAAAAGTTTTTCTTTGTCCAGGCCGGACTGCAGGGCGGCCAATAATAAAGCGGACTCGGTCGGCGAACCGATCATCCGCCATTCGCTTAATATATCTTTTGGATTTTCAATAACCGCGTTATTGCACATCATCCCAATCTGCAGGGCCAAACTGACATTTTTTGCCTCAACGCTGTCCTGTCTTGAACCCAGACTGTCCAATTCAAACTCCTTTTCTCCAATAACAATATGAACCACTTGCATCCTGCCTTCGGTTAAAGTGCCGGTTTTATCAGTACAAATTACGGTGGTTGAACCCAATGTTTCCGCCGCCACTATTTTTCTTACCAAAGCCTTTTTTTTAAATATCTGCTGCATGCCCAGCACTAAGATAACCGTTACAGCCACAATTAATCCTTCCGGAATAGCCGCTACGGCAATAGCTACGCCGACAAGAAACATCTCAAAAAAATCCCGGCCCTGCCAAACGCCGACCGCTATAATAAATAAACTCATTACGGTAATAATAATCCCTAAAAACCTTGATAAACGAGCTAAACGAAGCTGCAGAGGCGTCTTCTCTTCTTTGGTGGCCTTAACCAGCTGGGCAATCTGACCAATTTCCGTGTCTTTGCCCGTAGCCGTTACAACCGCTCGCCCTGACCCCCGCACTATTATTGTACTGGCATAAACCATATTCTCCCGGTCAGCCAAAGCCGCGCCTTTGAAAATTTTATCAACTGATTTTTCCGAAGGAATTGATTCTCCGGTCAGACTGGCTTCATTTACCTGCAACCCTTTAGCTTCAATTATTCTGGCGTCAGCCGGCACCCGATTGCCGGTTTGTAAAATTATTATATCTCCAATCGTTAACTGGTCGCTGTTAATCTCTATTTCTCTCTCTCCCCTTAATACTAAAGCTTTGTGCTCAACCATCTTTTTCAGCTTGGCCAAGGCATTGTTGGCTTTATTTTCCTGAAACCAACCGATAATTGTATTTAAAAAAACCGCGCTAAAAATTACCCCCATATCAATATATTCCTTAAGTAAAAGAGAAATAAAACCGGCAATCAGTAATATGTAAATAAAAGGGCTTTTAAGTTGGTCCAATAAAATAGCCAATCGGCTAAACGGCTTGGCTTCTTCCAGTTTATTGGGCCCGTATTTATTAAAACGTTTTTTGGCCTCATTAAAACTTAGACCGTCTTTATTGGCCTTTAATTCTTTTAAAACCGATTCAATTGTCAGATTGTAAAAATCTTTCATTTGGTTGTTTGGTTTTTGGGTGCTGGGTTTTAGGTGTTTTAAAAAATAAATTCAACACCAAATACTCATCTAATATATTTCTTAAGTGATTTTTTTAAGTTAGTTAGCATTTTACCACAACTATTGTAATTATTAATATAATATTTCGCTTTTTCCTCGGCTAAATATTTTTTACAATAAGCCACCTTTAAATGATGTATTATTTCTCTGATTTCGCCTTGTGCTCGATAAATTCCTTCTAAATATATTCTAGTATGTTTATTACTAAATCCTTCAGCTAAATTGGCCGGAGCTGAATTTGACGACCTTCTTAACTGCGAGCCCAACTCATATAATTCATATTTAGGAAAAGTTAAAGTTAATTTATGTATTTCTATATGTAAATTAAACAACTTTCTATATACTTCTAAATCTTCAACTCTCTTAATGTTAGACATAATGGTTGTTGGTTGCTGGTTTGTGGGTGCTGGGTGTTGGTTATATATCAGTTATATTTAAATTAAAAACTAACACCCAAAACCCAAAAACTAGCACCTACAAACCAAAACCCAACACCCAACACCTAATATTATACCACCCAACAACCAAAAACCAAAACCCAACTCCTAAAGTGCCCAATAAGAAAACCCGTTGCACTGACCAAATTGATCGTTGCGCAACGGGTTATATTCTAAACTTTTAGCAGTTGCTGTGCAACTACTGGGGAGCTAGAACCCCGGCCACCTTTTGCTTTTTTTGCAAGGCGCGGCCATTCCTTTATATTTTTGAAATGCTCAGACAAATCCGCTTCGGGCTTGTATCATTTCTACCACCTCCTTTTCCTTAAATTAGGCTGCTGCCTGGCAGGCAACTTCAGGCACTGGCTGAATAACGCGGGCAAAATCCGAGGGCTGTTGTTTAACCTCTTTTTTCCTCCGCATCTTCTTAGCCGCCTGCTTAGCCACCTTTTTTTCCTGACCATTAGCCTGGCGGTATTTGCCGACCTCTATCAATTGACCGCCCTGTTTCTCATACAGGGTATTACCATCGGCCTCGGCCACCAATTCCTTTTCCGAAATAACGGCCAAAATCCGGTCGTCCGCCAACTGCTCCAAGGTCAAACTAAAGGCTTTCTCCGCCTCGCTTGAAACAGTCCGACAAACCACCCAAACCTTATTCAGGTTGGACAGGTTGACAAAAAGATTTTGGGCTATCTCCGCGGCTTTGGCAACCGGCTCGGAAAAAACCAGCTCCGAGGTGATGTCATAAAAAGAAACCTTGCCGCCGTTCTTAGCCTTGGCAATGCTCAAAACCTTTCCTTCAAGCATCACCAAAACCCTTTTTCCAGGTTCGGGAAGCAGACTGGCTTCTTCCACACACTCTACCGGATAAGCATCAGGGAAACGGGTCCCGTCGCTCTCCCGCCAAATCGGGATCCTTTCGCCGCCCAAGATTTCTCTCCGCCTGGCCTCTTTCTCGGCTTTCCCTGCCTTGGCCTCGTCCATTTTCCTCTTTTCCTCTTGCCTAACCGCCGCCGACTTCTCGTATCCGGCTTTGACGGTCGCCTGTTTGGCTTCAAGGTCTTCCAGTTTTTGACGGGCTTGCTCAACTTTCCAACGAGCCGTTTCCTGCTTCTGGTTCTCGGCTCGAAGAACAGTCATCCTCTCCGCCACGGCCTTCAATAACTTCCGAAAAGCGTAGCCCTCAATCCGGCCTTCTCGGTTACTGATATCGCAGGCCTTTTCATAGGCGCTGCCTTTAAGATCGTGGCAAGAGTAACAATCCGCAACCGTTACTTCCTGAGCCAATTCTTCCGATCGGCGGATAATCTCGTTTTTCACCATCGGAAAAATTTCATAGCAGGCCTGCGTAATAACTTCTCGGCTGAAATGATCAAATTCGGTTCCGTCAATACAGTCCCGAATCTGGTCCACGAGAATGGCCTTCTGCTCATCATCGCCCAGCCAAAGGTCAATGTCATATAATTCCACGACCTTGGCCAAAAACCGCTGCCACTTACGAAAGTTGCCTACGGCTTTTTGGCAAAGAATTTTAGAAAAATTTGGATGCTTGCGCTCAAGCGCCCTAACGATTAACTCGTCCGGCACTTCCTGCCCAGCAACAGCCGCCTTGATTTCCTCCTGAAGCGCTTTCCAGGCCTGGGGTCCGAGTTTTTGATCGCCATTTTCCATTGCCTGAAAATTCTGTTTACTCTCATAAACAAAAGCGGTTTTCTTATAATCCTCAACCGCCCTGTCTGCTCTTTTGGCAATCCCGGGATAAACGCGGGCGCACTCGGAGCAAGTCCGAGCCTCTAGGGTTTTTTTCACGTTTCCGCAGCCGTCCACGGCGCACTTTTCTGACACACCGCTTTTGGCTCTTTCCTGAATTGCCTCCAACCTTAAAATTACCTGTCTCATTTTTCCTCTCCTTAAAAATTTTACAACAAAAAAATCTTGTTGCTCTGCTCCTTTGCCTGACCAGCAAAGACCCGCTCTAAACGGGTGAACAGAAAAATTAAATAAAATTTTAATGAGCCTTCCTGACTATAATTTATTTCTTATAAACTAAACTTTAGTCAGGAGGCAAGCTAATCTAAAACTAAAGATTAGTTTGCCTCAAATCTATCGCCATGCGACCACTTCAACGAGCAGAAAGACGTACTTCCGCCCGTCAGTGGTTTGTGATTTCTTTTTTGGGGGTTTTGTACTAATCCCCACCACCTTAACCGTGACCGTTTCTCCCTCCAGAAAAGGTAGCCAAGTTTTTCTTCTTAAGAGCGGAACCCTGACGGAACGCTGGCCACCAACCAGTTCATCCTCTTCCACAGATTCGGAAAAAAAACGAACCCCACCCGAAAACACCTTTTCAACCTGAATTTTAATCAGATCGCCTTTGCGGAGAATAAAAGCGTCAGCAAGGCTATCATCCTCGTCCTCAGGATCATAAAGTGCATCAAAAGGACCGTCCCAGGGCTCTACTACGTCCATGGCTTCCCAAAAGGATTCTTGCGTACCATCAAGGTAGGTACGAGAACCTTCCTCAATAATCGCCTCATGGTTGCCAACAAAGAAGCCTTCGCTATGAATAGCATCTCCATCAAACAGACCATTTGGCTGACGAGCATAATCATGCCAATCCGGATCTCCCCATGACTTAGCGCCTCCCCGTCCTGGAAGAGGCGTACCATTAGAAGAAATCAGTGGCCGGCCAAGATCAGTAGTAGCATGAGTTCCACCCATATGTTTCTCCTGAACCTTTTTATCAAACCCTGAACAACACAACAAATTAGCTTCGCTTGGCATTTTAAACTCCTTTCTCCCTTTTTAGGGAAATAAAATTAAAAAAATGAGCAAACTCTATTCACAGCTCGCCATTCCTAACATAAGCTAGAAACAGCGAATGTAAATATATTCTTTACGGCTTACAATTATAAATAAATTAAATATGCGTAAAAATATTTAACCTAAAATAATAGCATATTTTTAATATTTTGTCAATATAAATACAAAAAAATAGCTAAAATTAGCTATTAAATAAACCATCGCAGTCCTCTGTGGAGAGACTGCGACGTAGCAAAAATATACAATAATCAATAACCAATAATCAAACAATAATCAATATTTAATATCTAACATCCAATTTATTTTTATTATCATCTAACCATCCCCTCTACTACTTAATAAATCATTAAATATTCTGCAATTCTAAATTTAAACTAACCAATATACTACTTAAATTGCCGCCATATTAAAAATAGTCCTTACTATAATCCTTACTAAAACCTAAAACCTAACACCCAGCACCCAACACCCAATCACCTACTCTTCGGTGTCACCGAAAACCCCATATATTTTCCCAGCATCAACCTGGTTTGAGCTTCCAAACCAGGAATCGCGCCAAAAACAATAATACTAAAAGGTAAGATAAGCCATTGCAAAACCATAGTAATATTTTTTCCTATTCCATATTTCTTCGGTTTTTTAGGCAAAAGCAGGGTTGAAACAATAGCTGACATTACTAACCCAACCATAGCAAAAGTCATTAAAGTTCTAGTAATAACCGGTAAATTTCCGGATAAAACCGTAATATTAAACCGGTCGCCGCCCAACAGCAAAGGCATCCAGCCAATCACTCCAATAATCAAAGCATTGGTGGCCCAGGAATTAAAACCATAAACCTGCGTAAAAATTCGACCAATTACTTTTCCTTTAGGCATTTTTTTCCATCTCTTTATGGCGTTAAAAACTAAATAAGGCACATTCTCAACCCCCCAGCCCCAGCGCCGCTGCTGGCGGTACAGGCTTTGGGCGGTCTGCCAGTTGGTTTTATCCATGGTAACATCCATAGAAACCGGAAAATGCAGCGGCTCAACCCGGTAATCGCCGTTATAATAGCAAAAGCAATGCCAAAAAATTCTAGAATCTTCGGAAACCATATTGGTTGACCAAAAACCAATATCAACCAAGGCCTTAAAAGTCATTGAATGCGAAGAATAGGTAGCCAATTTTTCCTGCCTTATCTGCTGCATCATCTGCCAAAAAGTATTTGAAATGGCCGCCACCCGGGCGAAAAAAGGCGCCTGCCAAATATTATTATGATAAACCGGAACCGGCTGATAACTGGCCCGGTACGGATTGCCGCTCGTTAAAAATTTATGGGTAAGGCGAAAAAAATAACCGCCGCTGACTATTGTGTCAATATCAAACACACTGACTAAAATTTTATTATAGTCCAATCCTTCCTTATCAATTATTTTTTCCTTGACAACTCGCCCGGCCCAAGCCTGATTAGCGCCCTTGCCTTTAAGTTCGCCGGCAATATCGCCGGGATGAACAATAATTAAAAAATTCCTAAATTTATTTCCAAATTCAGCCTCTATTACTCTAGCCCGTTCTTTAGCCTCCCTACCTCCCCTTTCCTCAATTGCAAAAACTACTATCATTTTTTCAGGTGGATAACCATCGTCAAGCAAAGCTTCAAAGCTAGGTCTTATTACCTCTAGACTTTCGTTATAAGTCGGGAAAATAATAAGATGGATTATATCTTCCCAGACTACTCCTTTTTTAGCTAAACAATCAGAAGGCAAAACTTTTATTTTATCACGGCTAGCTAATGATTTAATTTTATCTTTCCAGTTAATTTTTATATTTTTCTGCATTCGGCGATATGAAAAAATAAGATGAAGGCCAAGATATAAAACCAACAATAGCCAATAAACATCAAAAATAATAATAAAATAAGCCACTTGCACTGGCTTAAAATAAGAAAAAATCAGCAGCATTAATAGTACTCCCCAAGAAAAAAAACCAGGCAATATTTCCAATACCCGGTACAATATTTTATCTCTTCCTGTTAATTCTTTGGCCTTCCCTATTTTTAAATAATTCATAAGACCTTTTGCAAAATAAGCTTTTCTAGATAATTTTTTCAAATTTCGAAGCAAAAAATAAAAGATTACGACGATGTTTATATGGGATATAAGCGGAAGGGCTTTATTAATTTTGCAGCCCGCCTTGCCGGCGAGGCAGGCCGAAATTTGGAAAAATTAGCCATAATATTATTTTGTAAGAGGTCTATAATTTGGAATTCTTAAAAAACCAATTTCCAATACAATAAAGTATGTATAAAGAAACCGTAAAAACAACAAAATTTCTAAAATAATAAAAATCAGTAAAATACACCGGCAGGTTGGCTAAAATTTTATGCGGATAAATAAAAAACTCCCAGCTATTCCAGCGATTAATCAGACCCAATAAAACTCCAAGAGAAATAACCGGAATAATAACGGCAATAAAAATATCACTAATTTTTTTACCACCCAATTTTATAATAAACTTCTTCATCTGATTTAATAATACGACAAAAGATACCCAGCCGAGGCAAGCATAAACAAAAAAAACCATAATCATCCAGGCGTTGGCAATGCAAACATGAAAAAAATAATATGAATCGCAATAATTTAACAAATGCCTGATATCGGTAATTACATAAGCGGTATTAGGAATAAAAACCAGCCAGACAATCCCCATAATCAAGGCTAATATCTTTTGGTAAAATTTCTCAAATTTATTTTCCTCCCAATATTTAACCAAAAGCAAACACAATAAAAAAGGTATAATTAACAAAAAAATATTCAACAATATGGTAAGAAGCGGATAACCGTTTATGGAATATTTCGTTATTAATTCATTATTATAAAAAAAATTATCCAAACTGAATAAAGAATTGTTTACATTTATGTTGTTCATATTCATTAAAACATCCCGTATTCTCCGGGATAAATATACATTTAAAAATCAATAACCAATAATCAAATTCAAAATAATAATCAATATCCAATATTCATTCAATATTAATTAATTGAACATTTAAATATTGGGAGTTGAATGAATGTTAAATATTGATTATTTAGCATTGTCTGATTATTAAATATTTAAAAAATCAGGAATTTCCCCTTTAATTTAACAAACCACTTCTAATTAATCACAACTTCTTCTCCTTCTTTTATATCCTGCTCTTCTTTTTTTTCTGTGGTTAAATTATTAGATTTTTCAACCGGTTTATTTTTATTTCTAAACTCAACCGGCTCCATTTTTAAAGCCTTATCTAAAGATATTGCGTCCACCTGATTATTATTATCTCCGTCATTACCGGCCTGTTGTTTTATTAATTCTTCTTTTTTGGCCCATCTTCTTCTCTCAATTTCGTCCCGTTTCTCTTTTTTTAAATTTGACAAACACTCTTTGCAAAAAACCGGCCTTACCCCGTCCGGCTGGAAAGAAATTTTAGTATTTTTCCCGCAACGGAAACAAACCGCGTCATATCCGTACACTTCACCGCTTACCCCCGGACCGAAAGGCTTTCTAAATTTATTGCTTGGCGTTTCTTTCTTTTGCTCCTTTCGCAAATCCTGGTCATATTTCTTTTTAAAACCAACCACATCGCTTTTAATCGTTGGTCTCTGGCCGGCCAAGACAGGCTTTTGTTTGCTAACTCCGACTGCGCCGACTTCGCTTTTAAAACTCTCTTCGTTGGCATGCCAGCGCATAATTTTATCTTCAACCACCTCTCTTTTTTTGGCATATCTTTCGCGGGAAATATTTATTGCTTTAGCCGTATTACCTGTTTTTTCTTCCTTACTTAATGGAGCCAGCCCGCGGGCCGAAAATGGGTCAGAAGAAATACCGTCAATCATTAATTTTAAATACATTTCATATTTAGGCAAATTAACAAGGTCTTCTTCAATAAAAGTAGGGGTAAACTCTTTTACTAATTCTTCCGCATCAATAGCGCCTACTCTAAAAACTATCAAAGTTCCAATATTGCCAAAAACAGCGGCCCTAACAACATCGCCAAGTTGCTCAATATATTGATTAGCCATAATCAAATTAAGGCGGTATTTTCTGGCTTCAGACAAAATATTAGCAAAACTTTCGGTAGTAAAATTCTGAAATTCATCAATATATAAATAAAAATCTTTTCTTTTCTCCTCCGGAATATCTACCCGGCTCATAGCCGCCAACTGAATTTTAGTAATCATCATTGAGCCCAAAAGTGAGGAGTTATCCTCTCCAATCCGGCCCTTGCTTAAATTCATAATCAATATTTTTCCTTCATCCATAATTTTCCGCATATCAATTGATGATTTTACCTGGCCGACAATATTTCTTATTAATGAACTTGATAAAAACTGTCCAACTTTATTCTGAATTGGCGACACCGCCTCGGAGGCGAATTTATCGGCGTAGCCCGCAAATTCATTGACCCAAAAAGCTTTAACCACCGGGTCTTGTATCTTGGCAATTACCTTTTTTCTGAACGGCTTATCCGACAATATTCTGGTCACCGCCAAAAGAGTCGAGCCGGGATAATCTAAAATGGCTAAAATGGCATTGCGTAAAATATATTCAAGGCGAGGTCCCCAGGAATCGGCCCATAATTTTTGAAAAACTCCAATTAAGCCGGAAGCGACTAAATGCCTTAAATGCGGTTCAACCTGTTCAACTACATTAAAAGCAATCGGATATTCCATATCAGCCGGATTAAAATAGATGACATCATTAATCCTGTCTGACGGGATATATTCAATTATTTTTTCCGCTAAATCACCGTGAGGATCAACTACGGCCACTCCCCGTCCGGCCCGAATATCTTCCACTATCATATTTTCCTGAATGGTTGACTTGCCCATTCCGGTTTTCCCAATTAAATACATATGACGCCGCCGGTCATCTGTTTTAATGCCAAATTTTCTCATCTCATTTCTAAAAGTTGTTTTGGCAAAAATTGTAACTTTATCATCCATAAAAATCAATTAATAAATAATAACCAAATATTTAATTCATCAACAGAATTATTATTTAATGATAAACTTTTGTATTTTTAATATTCAACATTCAACACTAAAACATTCATTCAATATTCATTTATCCCGCAACCCTGCGGGAATAAATTAACGTTCAATTGAATATTGGAATATTGATGGTTGAATGAATATTGGATATTGATAATTAGCTATTGTAAATATTTGATTAAAATCTAAAAACGCCAAAGTTTAATTTAATTTTATCCTAGAGGTAAATTACCTGGCGGCGCGCCTTTTAAAATAGGGCTTGGTGATTTTTTCTTATCAGTTTTTTTGGTTATTTTAATAATATCACTTATGTTGTTGCTCGGCGATTCTTCCTCAATAAATATCGGGTCCAGTATCTCTTCGCTGACAATTTCCTCGCCGACCGGCAATTCCATCGGCGGCCCGGCTTTTCTTCCGGGGGCTTTCTGTATTAGCGGAGCCCTAACTACTGATTCAACCGGAAAATGCCAAATTGTCGCCAGCTCCTCAATGTTTAATACTCCCGGCAATCGGCCGGCCCATTCGTCTCTGGCTATATAATTATTAATTATATTGTTCTTTTTTCTATTTAATCTTCTTTCTTTAAAAAAATAATCGGCCCGGGTCGCCGTCATATCCATATCCGGTTTTAAATTATTCAAATCAAGCAAAGCGAACTGTTTTATAAAACCTACCATGCCATTGGCCACCTTGGCCTTATTCATAACTTCTTTTCTGGCAATATAAACCGCTCTTAATTTGACTTCAAAACCAAGTTTTGATATTTTTTCCTGAATAGCCTCAATCTGCTTTTTTTCTTTTGGTTTTAAATTCATCATTCTAAAAACATCATCCTTGGAATCTTCTTTTTCTTCGGGAATATCCCCCCATAATTTATAAATTGCTTCGCTGAAAGCGCCTATCCATTCCATTATTTTATCTATTGTGTCATTAAAAAAAGTTATTTTGGGCTTTTCGCCGAGAATTTTATTTATCTCTTTTTCTCCCTCTTCTGGCCAATCAAAACCAATCGGCTTTACTATAAGTTGAAACCAGAGTTGCTCTCCTCTTTTTAGACTGCTGCATAAATCCATTAGCAAAGCCATTGGGTCTTTAAATTGTGTTTCTTTACTTCCGTCCTGATGCTCAAAATTTTCATAAGTCTTAATGGGATTGGACCAATGGTTAGTCTGAATAAATTCACTCCCCCAAATGTCATATTCATCATCGGGAAATTTCCTCGGCATATTTTCCGTATAATCATTAACTTCCGTTATTTCCGCGTCAGGATACTGGGAATAAATGCCTGATTCAACCAAATCTCTGAATTTAACGGGTGTATGAATTAAAAATTGCGTATAGCCTTCAAGGCTGACTATTTCCAAGCTAAAACAAAGCTGATACTGACCGTCCCAATATTCTTCTATCAAGCTGTTGGTTGCATGGGCGCCGCCCAAATAAGTAAAAAAATTCTCAACCGCTTTCGGGGACAGTTCATTGCCCCTTGGAATATCAATGGCCAAGATTAAATATTTTCCATTTTCTTCCCCCCATTTCCCGCGTATATAACCAAGCCAAATTTCTTTTGCGCCCCAAAGAAAGACAATGGCGATTGGTATCCAGCCGATTAACGTAAATAATCTCCATAGCATTATATCCATTGGCAAAGAAAAAAAATTTGATATTGACGTTAAATTTATAACAATATCCATAATAATTAGTTGATTAGTTACTTGGTTAGTTTATTTATTATCTTTAACAAAATGTAAATACTTAAAATTAATTAACTATTTTGACTAAGCAACTAGCTATATTTTACCATATTTCATTGCCCTAATACAAATAAATATACAAAAGATAAAACTCATTCTTTTCCCAATTTAAGAGGAGGTCTCTTTGGCGGACTAAATAAGTCTAAAAAAAGAAACCTCCTCTTAAATAATTCTTTTAATTTATTATTATTTCTGATTATCTTCTGTTTTATTTTTCAGCTCATATCCGCCGCTTACTTTCTCAAATATTTCCTTATTCATCAAGGCTAAAATTATGGTCGTTTTCTTAACAATTCGTTTTTCCAATACTTTATTAATAATCTCATCACGGCCAGTGGGTCCATCTGCCCCGGACAAAATATCTATAATAACATCGGCCACTGTGCCTTTTTTATACCCCCACTCCTTTAAGCTATATAAACCTCTTCCAATTAAAATATATTTCTTATCTAAAATAAGCTCATTGTGGACAGTAGCGGCGTTTGCTTTTTTATTATCAAAACCAACTTCATTAATCCTACCCGCAATTTTGGTAAAATGCATTGGCTTCCCGTGATCTTTTAAAACCAAATATATTTTATCATTAATTGTTTTTGGTCTTATCTCGCGCCAGTTATCAATTCCCCAATGACCGAATTTATTCTGGCCAATTCTTTTAAGCGAGCGCAAAAGAGAATATAAGGCTTTGTTATTATTTATAATTTCCAATGGCTCATCAAAGAAATCATTGTTTAAAACATTGGAGATGTCAATATTGTAATTAATATTAAATTTCTCCCTGCTTTTATTATACGCCTCCAATTGAGTCAATAAATTTATCAGTTCTTCCGTCTTTAAAATCTTTTTTGATTCCTGAATTTTTAAAATTATTTCCTCGGCCAATGATTTCAAATGTTCCAAATCTTGATATTTTAATTTATAAGAATCTTTAAAAAATTTTGCTCCGGTCAATTCTTCAAATTCACTATCCATTAATTTAGATATCAAAAAATCAATATTATTTTTATGCATAACATCTGTTCTTTCCTTGCCACTTTCACCCTCAAATGAAAAATTAACCAATAAATTAAGCAAATACTCTTTTTCAATTAAGCCACCATGCTCTTCCAATAATTGATTAATAACTTTTTTGAAAATATCAAGATAATCATTTAAATTTTTCAGCTGCCTGATTTTTTTTATACTGCTGGCCTCAATTTGTCTGATTCTTTCCCTGGTCAGGCTGTGAACAGCCCCGACCGTTTCTAATGTTTCACGGCCATTTCCTTGCAAACCAAAACGCCGGCTTAAAATATCTCTTTCTTTCTCATTAAGCTCGCTAAATAAATTATTAACAATATCCACTGTATTAAGCTTGGCTATTTCTTCTATTTTTTGATTATTTATTATTTGGTCCAATATTGATTTTTCCATAATAGGATAATTATCAAGAACATGGAAAACTTGAATTAATAAAATAATATTTAATATTAGTAAAAAATATCCTTTATTTTATATAAAGTTTATTCTGTTTAAAATTCATAAATTATTAATATTGTAATAATATAGCATAAATTTTTAATAATGTCAAACAATATACTCTTGGGTTCAACAAGTAAGCGCAACACCTGTATAATAATAGGTGTATGACTAAAA
>CAYMCJ010000016.1:0-11868 GCA_964388985.1 uncultured Gammaproteobacteria bacterium
TTTTCTGTCTTTATTTGTCATTTATACTCCACGACACTTGGTGCCCGCGGACACCAAGTGTCCAGCTATAATAATATTCTCCTGCTTAAAATCCAAATTTACGCATAACCTACTCTCCTCCGCTCAGCACTTCCTCGTAGCTTTTCATTAAATCCTCATCACTAATCTGATTTAAAATATTCTCATCCATGCCTGACTCTAAAAGTATTGCTCTTAAAATTTGAGCGTTGCCTTTTCCTTCTAAAATATTATTTACCGCTTCCTCCTGTGTATTGCTCTGCGTCTGCGTATCACTTCCGGAAACATTCTGGTTGGCGGACTGCTTAAGCAAATCGTTTAATTCTTGTAAATTACTATTACTTTCCTGCGAATCACCGCCACTTTTTTGAGGCTCGCTATCACTATTTAAACTGGTCCCGTAGCAATCACGGCCGGTGGGACAATTAGGGTCATTTTCACTATCAATCTCATTTTTATCCGAAAATCCATCGCTGTCGCTATCTTCTAAATATGGACTGGTTAAATAAATGTTTAGTTCATCCCAATCAGAGAGGCCATCTCCGTCAGTATCTTTATTGCGCATAGCTTCTTCGCTGTCACTGCCGCAATCAGGCCCGGTGCAGGTTTCCGTCTGGTTGTTTTCCGTATTTCCGCTATAATTAAACGGAGCGGTTAAATTTTTTTTAAATTGTACCATCCACATAACTATTACCAAAACCGCAAAAAAAGCCAGTCCCGCGACAGCGAACTTCTGGCCTTTATTTAAACCCGCCTCTTCCAAAGGCGGAAAATTTTTATTCGTCAAATTGTCGGGTTGAAACTGTTCCTTGCTATTCATGTTTGAATAAACGCTATCAACATCTTTTTGTCCAATCTCATCTTCCAACAAGTCATTCTCTTGTTTATTATAGTTTTTTTGCATGGGGTTTTGGGGTGTTATAACTTACACCATAAGTTAAAATTTTTATCAAAAACAAATAATTTGATAAAACTATTATTATGATACAACAACAACTTTTACTTAAATTATAATCTAAAATTATATTATTTTATATTAAATATTAAGTATTAGTCACCTTTTTGTCCACCTTTTTATCCACTTCTATTATAACATATTTAATAATAATTCTCCAAATAAACCAGAACTAAACAAATTTTAATAAAAAAACTTTATTTTTAGCTAATAATAAAGTAATTTTAAAATAATAAATTATCTAAATTTTTTAATTTATACTTTATAATTTATAATTTATAATCAAATTAAACTTATCCACACTTAAAAATATTAAATATTTTTATCCAGTCTTTTAAAAAAAGCTCTTGCGCTCTAATTTTAGAATTAAAACCGGCTTTTTTTATTTTTTCTTCCGCCTCTTTTTGCGTAATTCTAAAACCGGCCGCCAAATTGTTTTTTAGCATTTTTCTTTTGGCACTAAATCCAAATTTTACTAATTGAAAAATTTCTTTCTCGTTTTGGACAGAGCCTTGTCCTGCCCCTCTAATCTTAACTATGGCTGAATTCACGGCTGGCATTGGCCAAAAATTTTCTTTATCTATATATTCTATTATTTCCGGGCTGGAATAAAATTGCACGGATACGGCCAGTAAACTCATCTTTGGCGGACAGGCTACAATCCTGTCTGCCACCTCTTTCTGAAGCATTAGTACCATTAACTCCGGCTTAATTTCATCCGATAAAAACTTTCGTAAAAATATAGAGGTAATATTATAGGGCAAATTAGCTACAACTTTAAATTTGTTATTTGTAATTTTATTAAATATTGGATATTGGATATTGGATATTTTTAATATATTACTATTAATAATTTCTACATTCTTAATTCTCAGTGAATCTAATCTGGCGCGCAAAACATCAGCTAATTTTCTATCAACTTCAACCGCTACAATTTTACTGACTTTGCCCGCTAACTTTTCAGTTAAAAATCCCAAACCAGGTCCAACTTCTAAAACAACATCATCCTTATTTAAATCGGCCGCTTTAATAATTTTTTTATAAACATCATCATTTATTAAAAAATTCTGCCCGCGGGAACGGACAGGTTTTATATTATAAGCTTGGCATAATTTTTTAGTTTTTATTAATAAATCCATCATAAATCATAGATTAAACCAAAAAATAATATTAACAATTCGGCAATGTAACAATTTATCAATCTTGTCCGCCTAATACACATTGACCGATGATAATTTGATTTTTCCGCTATTAATAATATTATTTAAATATTTTTCAAAATCAATTATCCCCTCTTTATTGCTTTCCAGTTCGCCCGAACGCAAAAGTAAATTTTTAATTTCATCAAGAGTCCGATAACAAGTTGCCTTACATTTTTCCACATTACAATCTTCAGTTCTTTCACATTTACACTTATACGGCGTGTAATGCCCATCTTCAGCATTTTTGATAAGTTCCTCCATCTCCGGAGTTTTCGGCGTCTGATTATAAAAAAGGTCTATGGTAAAACTGCCAAAATCACCGGTAATTTTCGCTTTTTTATAATTCAATCTGTCCCTAACCGCGTAACCAACAATAGGACAATCAAGTGTTACTTTCTCGCACCAACTCCAGCAATGAATTATACAGCCGCAGGGGCAGCCGCCGCACTCTTCGTCTATGGCAACCTTAAAATTATTATTATTTATAGATACGCCCCTGTTATTTCCGTTTGGTGGAAGAGGTGGTGGTGGTGGTGGACAAGGAATACACTCGTATTCTTTTTTCCAATTACCGGCTCCGGTCCAATAATTACAACTGGGCCATATTTTTTGCCAATCATACTGGCCAACACACTCATTAGGCGGAACGCCGGCAGCTTCGGCATTAATACATTTTATATGATTTCCATATATCTCGGCCACGCTAACTTCGCCTGTCCCGCAACCAAGTTTACCGGTAGTTTCAAATACATCGCAATGCCCCGGAATAAAACCATCTATGTTGCTCTTCGCTTCGCAATTAGAAATAGAAGGACCTAAATCATATCCAGCCCATAGTTGGGGTCCTTCTTTAGTTAATTTGGCAAAAACACCTTCAGTGCGCACACCTGTTACTTTAAGTCCACCTTCATTAAATTTCATGGCGACACCATGCTCTTGGTCGGTTCCAAATGACTCCATCATTCTCTCTCCGTTTACATGCATAGCAAAATCTTTGTTGCTGACGGCATCAAGAATATACACCTTCCCTCCGCTAGCTGGCAATATATCAACCGGGTAAGCGAATCTAAATTTCGGGTCATAAGGGTCAGGCGGATTCTGCGGATTTTTACCCCCGATAATAACGCCATTCTTAATTACTGTTCCGTTATGTACATCGGTAACATACCAATTATTTCCCTCTACCGCCACTGAATTAAACTCCACTTCCTTATCAACAAAAACCCTGATATTACTTATAGAAAAACTGCCGCAGGCGGACAGGGTTAAATATACTTCTTCTAATTCATCCAGGCTGACTCTCCCGGGAAAATCAAATTCAACAATTTCCAAACCTGAAGCGCCGGCTGGCACCACCTTTTTTACTAAATTTAAATTATCATTTGTCTTATCTTCCACTCTGCTGTTGCCGGGATGCTTAGTAAATTGGACTGTAACTTCCTGGGGCGAAGGCGAAGAATATTGAAAAGATACATACAATTTTCTGTTAGCATACAAACGATTCGCCAAAAATGAACCCAAGGCTTTTTGCGCTGCCCCAAAATTGGTATCAGCCGCACAATTTTTTCCTCCGGAAACAGTTAAGACGCCATTTCCGCCTACGCCGCTCCGAACAACAGAGGCTCCATTTATGCCCGACCAGCCACTAACGCCGCTGTCAAAATGCTCTATATAAAAAACCTCTTCATCATCCCATTTGTAAATAACCTGCCAGGAAGAATCGCTAAAATTCTTTTTCTTAAAATTAACCGAGGTGGTTTTAATGTCTGTTTTTATTACCCTATTATTGCCCGAATCCGTAATGTAAAAATACCCTTCGCTATAATATATATCGGTTGGGTTATTAAATTGATAATCCCCACTTCCGTAATCACCGAATGTGGTCCACTCTTTAAAATCAGCGCTCATTTTTACTATTCTGTTATTACCACTATCGGCAATATAAAGATAATCTCCCACTGCAATTATTCCTTTTGGATTATAAAATTCATAAGGCGGAACAAAATTTTCTTCCCATCTGGCAATGCCTTTAGTTATACGAAAATTATCCATATTACCATTAAATACTCCTACTTCCAATTCATTTCTATTGTCGCTGATTAAAGTGCTCGTCGCGGAAGATTGCGCGATTTTATTTCCATCAATAAATAATTTATAAATTTTCATATTTTCTTCCGGCGCATACTCTTTGCTTTCCGTGCGGACAAGCGCAATATGGTACCACGTATCAACCTCCGGATTCCAATCGCTGCCTAATTTCATATACTGAACATAAGGAATATAATATTGGTTTTTGCCTTTATGTATAAATAAAAATTCATTATTTACCTTATCCCACTCAAATGAAAAATTACCCGTCTGCCTCGCAAAAGTATGCAAATTTTCAATTTTATTAAATCTAAGCCAAAAATCTATTGTAAAATTTTCTGAATTAAAAGACCAACTTTCATGGTCGGGAATAGATAGCCGTTCTCTTCCGTTAAAATAATAGCTATAATTTCCAAACAATTTATTGTCTGGATCCTGCATTTTAATTTTATCTCTAAGGGGATCATAATCAATAAAATCCAATGTGCTGGTAGCGCTTACTTTATGTCCGGTAAAACCGCTGTCAAAAAAAGTTGTTGAACTTGCCATGTTGCCAACTTTATTTAAAATTTTAATTTTTTCCTCACCGGTCAAATACAATCTTGTAAGATATTCCCTGTACTCATCATAATAATTATTTCCTGATTCCTCCCAATAATTATTACTTAAATCTATTTTTACAACAATATTTCGAACAGAATCTGTTATATAGACAATATTATCACTTACCGCCGTGATACCTTCCAATTTCCAATCCCAATCTCTTTTCCCTATAGTAGTAAAAACCGCCGGATTTCTACCATATTTGACAATGCGATGATTTCCTCTATCCGCAATAAAAAAATATCCATTCCTGTAATAAAAAGCCGACGGGTCATTAAGCTGATATTCCCCTCCTCCTTCATATAAATATCTTAGCCAGAGCGAATTTAGATCGGTTTCAACAATTTTGTTGCCGGGCATATTTGATAAATAATATTCGGGATTAAATTCCAGTTTTGAAAATTTATCATTAAAGTAAACACTCGGCCCCATTTTTAATTTATCAAAGCTATTCCAGGTACCACCAAGAATAGGATTGTCAGTTAAATAAGCATTATAATTATTAGAATATAAAAACATATAAGGAGAAAAAACTTTCCTCTTTTCCGAATCTAATTCATATCTGCTAAGCGCTATTGTCCCCGCCCCCTCCTTTGTTAAGAAAGTTTTTTCGCCATTTATCACTATATTTTCGCCGGATTCAAATCCGCCGTCGCTTTTAAAATTCATAAATATTTCTCTTTCATCAGTATTTTTCTGCGGACAAGACGGCCAATAATATTTATAAACCGGGTATCCTTGAAAAGGTTGGCTCTGTGCTTTTGTGCCTTTTTCCGGAATTGTATAATGCCCAGCAATAAAATCATATGATTTATTTAAAAGCTTACATACTCCTTGTTCTATTTGCACTTTAGGAGAAGTAAAAGTATAAGCTGAAGCTTTTTTTAAAAATAATGTAATATTAAAATAAGGTACAATTTTTTTTGCGCCCCAAAAATAACTAATAAAAATAATAGTTAAAACGGAAAAAATAATAACATATTTACTTTTGCTGTTAAACTCACTCATAGTAAAATACGAATTACTACACCGCCTGACGTTTACTCTGCGGACAGCTTAACTACTACCGCTTGCGCCAAAAACGCAGGACGTTATTCGAATGTCCCGTCCCGCTCCTCGCGAAAGGCGGGATAGTGCGGGTCCCGCCTTGGCGGGATAACATAAATTAATATAAACACGTCTTTATTGTCCGGTTGCAGGTTTTATAATGCGGGTATGGCTGCGGACTGCAATATCCAGCCGCGCCTTTGCACTCGGCAACAACAAATTCTTCATCTCTGGCTTTTCCGTCCGAAGAACGGTCATCGTGCTCTTTTGCAAATTCAAAACTCTCCGTAGATCTTCCGGTCCAAAAAGGAATAAGAAAATCTTTATATTTTACTGAATAATAATCATCGCCGGGATTTTTATCACCTTTTAAACGTATTTCCTTATCAGCCTTTAATGTTCCCATAACCCTGATTCCCCCGTCGGTCAAAAATTTATATCCGCTTCCGGCCTCTCCGGCCGAACAGGCGCCTTGGTTCCTTCCGCAAATACCGCTCTCTAGCACTTCCAAACGATTATCATTAAATACTATCATATCAATGGTCCGTAAATTATTTGAATCATTTACTTTAAAGTCGCCTGATTGAAATTTTATTGAGTTCCCGCCGTAATACATAATTTTCGCTTTCTTCATTATCATATCTCCATCAACAACAACATTATTGCCAAACATTATATCTTCAGTATTTTTTCTGTAACCCATAATATTACCCAACGGCTCTGTTGTTGTGCTCATTAGCCAATGATATCCAGCGCTATCATTATCATTAAAATATAATGCTTCTGTATGATTAAGAACTAAATTGCCGCCCATAATAAATGTTCCTGATTCTCCATAAGGATATTCTTCGTAGCATTCTTCTTTTTCTTTTTTTGTTTCTTTATTCCGGCAATCCGCTTCATCTCCGTAATATCCGAACAAAATTTTGCCTTTTAATATTTGTTCGCAATCATTGCACTCTACTTCCTCGGCTATATATTCTGTTTTAGGATTTAAGGATATTTTTTCTTCGTTATAGCACATAGGCCTTGAGGCTGTCTGCGCTTTTTTCGCTAAAAAAATATTGGCAATTAAAGCAATATTTAAAACCAGCAAAGGTGAAATTATTAATAATATTTTTCTTTTTCGCGACATATAATTAAAAATAATTCCTAAATTATAATATCTAATTTCTAATAAATCTTTAATTTCAAATGTCTAATTTTAGATATTATTTATTTACACATAAAAAAATCGTAAGAATTAGTCTAAATAATTATTACTATTCCCATTCAGGATAATATAAAATCCAATTTCCTCTTATGGGATGCTCAAACCAAAGCAATTTATTATCCTGAAAATATATTTCTTCCATTCTTGTGTCTCCGGCAACTTCAATTCCTTTTTTAAACTCAATCGGATCTCCTCCTATTTTTGTATCATCAGCCCTGTCTGTATCGGGTATAGACATTAAATTATGCCAATTTGCGTACATTAATAAATCACTATAGCCACCTTTCGTTAAATAATCCGAGGTATCTATTCCATTTCCCCTGCTATTATCAATCATCCCCATGCCTTTTAAATTTTTCGTTACAAGGCCGCTATAGGGAAGATTTTTAACCACTTTATAATCAATTTCATCATAAGATACATCTCCCGTAAAATATGTTCCTCCATAATTAGATAATAATATTAACGTCCCATCACGACCCTCTTCTTTAGTATATTTAACATTAACATTCATATCATTTCCAAATTCAATATCACGAGACGCATCCCTTAAAGTCATCACCCGGCTGGTTGGCTCTAAAAATCCGGTCATAATTTTATGCTCTCCATACCTATCAAACCCGGTAAAATAAGTTCTTACTCCATTTATAGTCATATCTTCTTCATTAACAAAAGTCCCGGAATTTCCCTGATAAAATATATAAGCGTTAACACCTGAATCTGGATATTTATCAAAACATTTTTCCCTTTCTTCTTCATCTTTTATTTGCCCGCATATATAGGTGCGGTGCGAATATTCTTTATAACATCTATACCGCTCTTCCTCGGTTTCTTTTTTTTCGCAATCGGCGTCTGTGCCATAAAAGGCGAACAATTTTTCCTCGCCCGCCTTCCAACATTTGCAATCAGCGCATTCTACTCCTTCTTTGTAAATAACTTCTGTGTCGGTAAATTCCCTTTCCTGGCAATAACAATCAGTCTTATCGGCGCCGACAGCAATTTGAGCGCTGTTTATTATCATCAAAAAAATAGCCGAAATAAACAATGGCATTATCACAAATATAAAAATTCTTTTATCCCGGCCCAGCAAATCCATAAATTTATTTTATTGCTTTATGGCAATTTAACAATTTAACAATTATATGCTATTATTATAACATAAATATATTAAAAACTAAAATAGATATGTTAAAAACTAAAAAAATAATAAATAAAAAAATCCACTGGTCATTATCTGCTATTGTTTTAGTTTTAATCTTTTTATTCTGCGGCTATCAAATAGGAATAAAAGCGGCTGGACATAAAGTGTTTGCCGGCGAAATAACCGCCCAAATTCCAATGGCAACCTGCTCAAACTATTATTCCTGTTCGGCCTGTTCTCTTTGCGGCTGCGGAAGCTGGGACCAACTTACTATTACTCCTAAATTCGGCATTGAACAAAACTCAACTTTTTATATGTGCAAAATGCCGTCTCTCATACCCTGGGGAAATGGCAATTTGGTTGTAGGCAGCGTTGTTTTGGGCTATGCCCCGAATGAACATGCTAATGTTAATGATGGAAATTCAACCAATATCTGGTCGGTATTTCAATAATTTTAGAGCTTATGCGTTTGTTTGCCATTGCGAGAAGCGAAGCTTCGTGGCAATCCCATAGATTATAGTACTTACCTATCTTCCACAGACGTTCTGCTGTTCGCGGAATTGCTTCGCCTACGGGCTCGCAATGACAGTAAACGCATATCCTAAATTTATTAAACCAACTAATTAAAATATGTTAAAAAATAAAACTTTAAAAATATTAATAATTATTTCTACCCTATTCTTGTCAGCTATATATTACAAGGCTTTTATTAAAGCCGATATTACTTTAATAAGTAATGTCCGGGGAAAAATTCTCCTGCAGGTTGAACAAAACGGCGAAGCCTGGTATGTTAATCCCCAAACTGATGAAAGATATTTTTTGAACCGACCCGACGATGCTTTTAATATAATGCAGAATTTGGGAATTGGAATTACCAATGAAGACATTAAAAAAATTCCTATAGCGGAGGCTAATTTTGCCGGCCATGATGCCGATAACGATGGTTTGCCTGATGTGATTGAAGATGCTGTCGGCACTGACAAAAAAAATCTGGATACTGACAATGACGGTTATAATGACAAAATTGAAATATTAAATAATTATAATCCGAATGGAGACGGCAAACTGCCGATAGATATTAATTTTGCCTTCGGACAAATTGGAAAAATATTAATTCAGGCCGAACAAAACGGCGAAGCTTGGTACATAAATCCTGATGACAATAAACGTTATTTTTTGAGTCGGCCTGATGACGCTTTTAATATAATGCGGAATTTAGGTTTAGGAATTACCAATGAAAATTTAGCTAAAATTCCGGAATTTATTGCGGACAAAAAACTGCAAAACGATTACATAGTAAAAAATAATACCGCCATAGCGCCAACCGATAATTCGCTGAGAAAATATACTGACACTGATTATTATTTCTACTTCAATTATCCTAAAGACTGGCAAATTCAAAAACCAAATGATTTTGATAATGTTATATTTTTAGGGGATTATAATAAAAGTCTATTCAGCGAAAAAAAGGGATTAATTACTATAATTTATATAAAAACCGACCAGGATTTAGAACTTGATAACTTCAGAATAAACAGCAAGCCGGCAACGAAAAAAAATATTGAAGAAACAATAACTCTTAATAACAACTCAACTTTAAAAGAAGGCTTTGAATATTCTAAAAGCAACAGTTTTGAAATAACAACCACTATCCAAAAAAACTCCAGAGAATTCCTGCAAATCGCATTAGTATCAGCTGGATCTGAAAATTATTATACAAATATATACAATAACATTTTAGATAGCGCTGAATTTATTGAAACAAGCTGCCAGACCTGTCAATAAAATTTAAATCAAAACAAAAAAGAACCGAGACGCTCTCTCGTGGAACTGGGCAAAAGCGTCTCGGTTCTTTTTTTAAAAAAAATATTACTTAGCATGCTACGTAATAAAAATCAAATACACAAAATTCTAATACTAATACCACAATCTACTTCTAACTTCTTACTTCTAACCTTTTACTCATCCCGAATGTCTCCCCTTTTCTATCATTTCATCATCAACCAAAAAATTCATTGCCAGCGAAGCAAAGGCTGCCAAAACAAAAGTCCATTCAATGCTAAAAAAGATTGTTAAAAGTAAAATAAAACCCAACATTAAAACTTTGCCATATTGGACGGCCATCTCATGAATAACGGTATATTCATCAACATAATGCCCTTGGTCAGCCGCTTTTTCGTAAGTCAAAGCGTCAAAAGGAGTTTTGGCGAAAACATTCGTCAAATTATGATAAGTCGAAACAATAAAAATTTGAAAGGCAGTAGCTACAAAAATTTTAATAAGCCAGCCAAACGCATACAAAACACTACCAATATTTAACATCCTTTTTTTATTGCTCAAATCAGAATATTTCCCGATAAACAACTGTAAAACTACAGTTACGACCACTATCAAAGAAGATATGGCACCCACTTTAAAAAAATTACCGTTCAAAATTTCCCAAATAAAAATAGGCCAGATCATAACCCCGACTACATTTTCCGCTCCGTTGCCGGCAAAAGCTAAAATTGCCTTTCTTCTTTTTTTCGATAAAAATTCTTTCCATGTTTGCCAATATGTCCAAGAAAAATTTTCTCTTGTTCTCGGCAGAGTAATAAAAGGAATCAATGAAGACAAATATATTACTACGGCAATAATGAACAATACATCATAATTATAATGCATTAATATCCAGCCGGCTATAATCGGACAGATGGCTCCCAAAGCAACGGTTGTGGCCTCAATTAAACTTAACTGCTTAGCCCTATTTGTTTTATTGGTAAATTTAGCTAAATCGGTATGTAAAGGAATCCAGTACATAACCCTATTTAAAGTAACAACTATTATTGAAATAATAATTAACAAAAATATTTGCTTATCTTGTCCTAAAAATAATTCATATCCGTTCATTGTCCTGTCAAGCAAATAAAAAATAAAATAATAAAGTGCCCCAATAAAAATACTTATTCTAAGAGACCTTCTTAGACCGACTTTATTTAAATATTTCGCCCCCCAAGCCACAGACGTGCCATATAAAAAATGAGCAACTAAATAATAATAAACAACATATCTAAAATTAAAATTAAAAATTTCATACAAAAAAATAGGCAGAAATATACCCAATAACGCGCTTGAAATTCGTAAAACCATCCTGCCTGAAAAAAGCGACACAAACCCATGCGAAACTCTGCCTTTAAAATATTTGAACATTTTTTCATACTAATAGCTTTAAGGTTAAAGCTATTAGCTTTTTATATTAATTTTTTAATCATTACTTTAAGCATCTTAATAACCTCAATTAGCAAATCCTCTATTTCAGAATAAACAAACATTTTGGTTTTTGGTAATCTTTTTGCAATCTCAATTTGAGTCTCTAATTCATTTGCAGAGCCTAATGCAATTCTTACAAATTGAGCAAAATCTTTTCTTGTTCCCCGACCTCTTCCTTCAGCTATATTAGATGGAATTGATACAGAGCATCTCCTCATCTGATTTGTTAAAGCGTAAATTTCTTCTTTAGGAAAATTTTCTGTTAATTGATAAACTTTAGTTACTAAGTCTATTGATTTTTGCCAAACTATTAAATCTTTAAATGATTTAATTTCATTCATACCTAAAAGCT
>CAYMCJ010000016.1:11968-22116 GCA_964388985.1 uncultured Gammaproteobacteria bacterium
TTTTGCCAAACTATTAAATCTTTAAATGATTTAATTTCATTCATACCTAAAAGCTATAAGCTAAAAGCTATTAGCTACTAGCTATAAGCTAAAAGCTATTAGCTACTAGCTATAAGCTAAAAGCTATTAGCTACTAGCTATAAGCTTAAAGCTACTTAATAACTATATTCACCAGCCTTCCTTTAATAAAAATTACCTTAATAACTTTTTTACCATCAATCCACTTTTTAATTTTCTCACTTTCCACGGCTAACTTATTAGCTTCTGTCTCAATTATATCAGCGCTAACTTTTAGTTTATCCCGCACCTTCCCGTTTACTTGAATTACCAATTCTATCATCTCGTCTTTAACCAAATTTTTGTCATATTTCGGCCATTTTTGTTTAAACACGCTCTCTTTGTTTCCTAGCCGAGACCATAATTCCTCGGCCAAATGCGGAGCAAACGGAGCTAGCAAGATAGAAAACTGACTAAATTCACCCTTGGAACAATTTTCTTCCTGAGCTGCATTTACAAAAATCATCAACTTAGAAATGGCGGTATTATATTTCAAATTTTCCAAATCCTCCCCCACCCCCTTAATGGTTTTATGTAATAATTTATTTATCTCTAAATTTTGAATTTTGAATTTTGAATTTTGAATTTGTTTGGAGTTTGATATTTTGAATTTTGAATTTGTTTTATTTAAAAGTCTATATATCTTATTCACAAATCGATACATCCCAGTCATGCCTTTATCCTGCCAATCTCCACCTTGCCGCATATCGCCCAAGAACATTAAATACATTCGCACGGCGTCAGCGCCAAATTTTTCAATATACTCATCCGGATTAATAATATTACCTTTTGATTTACTTATCTTGGCGCCCCCGGCTATAAGCAGTCCGTGCGCCCGGAATCGTTTATACGGCTCAGGCTCAGGAGTATAGCCTAAATCGTGCATTACCATAGTCACAAACCGGGAATACAATAAATGCAAAACGCTATGCTCTTTGCCGCCGATATACATATCAACCGGCATCCATTTTTCTAATCTTTTTTTATCTAAAGCCTGATTATTAAAATCAGTGCAAAGATAGCGCATAAAATACCAGCTGGAATCCACAAACGGGTCAGACACATCGGTCTCCCGCTTAGCCGACCCACCGCATTTGGGGCAAGTTGTATTAACAAAGTCTTTAATTTTATTTAAAGGCCCCTTGCCGGTTCCGTCCGGCAAAAAGTCATCCATTTCCGGTAATATTACCGGCAAATCTTTCTCCGGTACCGGCACCCAGCCGGCAGAATTACTGTCCAATACCGGGAATAAATTTTCAATTTCAGGAACATTTTTTATATTTTCATCTTCTCTCAAATGGGCATAATATTTATAAATTTCAATTTTTGCCTTATTTTTGAAATTTTTTATATAATAATCCCGCACTTCCCCAATAATCCATTTATCCTTTTCGCCAAAAATAATATTTATATTATTAGCATTTCGTTTAACTTTTTTCACATCCAAATTTCTTGCCTGATAATTTTTAAAAACCATCATTTCTTCCGCGGTGAGCTTATCTTTAAACTGATTAAAATATTTTTCACTCGGATTAAAACCAACCGGCATAGCTAAAACAAGACTTTTTATTTTATATTTCTCGGCTAATTTAACGGCTAAATGACCGCCCATGCTATGCCCGACAATAGAAAAATTATGTAATTTATTTTCTTTAATCTTTGCTTCAATAAATTTATACCATTCATTAAAATCAGGCGCGTCTGTATTGGGCGCGTCAAAAGCATAAACCCGATAACCTTTTTCTTCTAAATTTTTTCTTAACCCCGGTATAAAAATTGATTTTGAGCTATCTTCCCAACCATGCAAAATTAAAACATCTTTACTGCTTTCTTTCGCGCACTGCTCGCAATAAACCATCGGAATCGGCGGCCCCCAATATCTTTGCCGGCTAATGCACCAATCGCGCAATTTATAATTTATTTCCTTTTTGCCCAGCCCTGCTTTCTCCAGCCATTTAATTATTTTTTCCTTCGCTTCCGCTGTTTTTAAACCATCAAGAAAACCGGAATTAATATTTACTCCTTCGCCAACAAAACAACTCTCTCCTGAAATTTCATCCAATAATTCCGGAAATTCTTTATTTACCGGATTATCAAATATTGTAAAATGCCCGCGATTTTCTAATTTAACCAACCTGGCATCAAGCTGCTTTGAATATAAATCAACGCTTTTTAAAATATTTTTTTCATCATTTGAAACATAAATAACTATATCATTAACCCGTTTTTTTATTTCCGAATCAATTTCAAAATTATAAAAATCCTGTTTATTTTTATTTTTTTTGTCATCGGAAGATTTGGCCGGCGCCACCAATATCAGCTTATTTACGCTTTTTTTTGTTTCCCCCAGCCAACGAACCAAAAAAGCTCCGCCGGCGCTTGTACCTACCAAGGTTGTATTCTTATCAACCTCAATCTTTTCTACTTCTTTTTTCCAATCTTCATAACTTGCTTCCCAGTCATTGGGAATTAAAGGATTTATCGCTTCTATATTTTTCTTCTCTAATTCCCTCTTCAGCCACCCCAACCAATGGCGCTTATTTTGCGGAGGTAAATCAGATTCATTAAAAGATTGCCGACCGTGCAGAATCACTACTTTGTCTGTTGCTTGTTGTCTACTACCCGCTGCCTGCACAACCTCTGTAATCGGCAAATCATACTTCTTGGCAAACTCCCAATCCCGCTCGTCATGAGCCGGCACCGCCATAATTGCCCCGGTGCCATAACCGGCTAAAACATAATCAGCTACAAAAATCGGGATAGTTTCATTATTAACCGGATTAATTGCCATCAACCCTTCTAACTTTACGCCGGTTTTTTCTTTAGCTAAATCCGTCCGCTCAATATCAGACTTCTGTTTGGCTTTTTTAATATATTCTTCAACTTTTTTGTAATTTGTAATTTGTAATTTGTCCCGCCACTTTATTGTATTTACTGTGGGCGGGATCCCGTCGTCGCCTCTGGCGTGACCCCGCAGAATGCGGTGGCCAAGGCGGTGATAATTTTTAATTATTTCGTGTTCCGGGGATAAAACAAAATAAGTGCAACCAAATAAAGTATCCGGCCTGGTTGTGTATATTTGTATTTTATCTTTTGGCTCACTAATTAACTCTTTTAATACTTTTATAACTGATTCAAATTCTTCAAAAAATTCTTTTTCTGTGTGTTTACATGTATATTTTCCAGTTATTTTAGATTTATATAAATTTCTCATTGGAAAATAAATATCTCTCTTACCCCTTTCTTGGTCTGTCAAGCAATAATTTCTTACACTTTTAATCTGTTTATATCTACTATCGGGGAAAATTATTGTCCAACCGTCTATATAACTGAAATCTATTTCCTTTCCTTGTTTTTTTACTAAATCTTTATAAAAATTAATTATTTTTTCGGCAATTTTGTCTTGACTCAAATTTTTTTCATCTTCTTTTTCTAGACAAATTCTTTTTACTTGAGCTGGATTAAAATTTTGCCCCTTAAAATTAAAACTAGTATCGTTTGTCAGAACAGGATATTTATATTTTCCTGAATATACTTTTGCTTTCTTTAACGAATTCTTTAAAGCGTCCGAAGAATCTTCTCGTGCATCAATTAATTCAGGGACTAACTCTATTTTAATTTTAGGGTTAATTTTCTTAAATAATTTTTTAACTCTTTTAAATTTTGAATCATTACTAGTCGCAAAATATATCTTATCAAATTGACAATCGGCAATCGTCAATCGAAAATCTATAATCGCTCCCTCGCTCCGGCCTATCCAATTCCTCTGAATTGTTTTTACATCTTCCGACCAGTCAATCTGCTCTAAATTTTTAAGCAATTTCTCGGCATAGTCGGTAATCCGCCAAAACCACTGCTTCATCTGTTTTTTAATCACTTCCGCTTCGCAACGTTCGCATTTCCCGCTAATAACCTGCTCGTCTGACAATACGGTTTTGCAAGACGGACACCAGTTTACCGAAGATTCCTTCCTATAAACCAACCCTTTCTCATACATTTTTAAAAATAGCCATTGGGTCCATTTATAATAATTTAACTTATAGGTTTCCACTGTCCGACTCCAATCATAAGCATTGCCAATCATATGCAGCTGCTCGTAAAACTTTTTTTCCGTACGGGCGGAAACATCCTTAATATGCTCTTTTATTTTTATGGCGTAATTTTCCGAATGTATACCAAAACCGTCCAAACCAATCGGCTCAAATACGTCTAAACCCTGTAAACGTTTAAACCGGCCGTAAGCGTCGGAATGCACAAAAGCGTACATATTGCCGACATGCAACCCTTCAGCCGACGGATAAGGAAACATCATTAAATTATAAAAAGGCTTCTTTGCCTTATTTAAATCTGTTTGATATAGTTTCTCCTTTTTCCATCTCTCCTGCCATTTTTTTTCTATAATTTTATGATTATACTCACTCATAAATAATACAAATTTTAAAATTATATTTATATATTTATATTAGCCTGAACTGCCTAAAATTGCAAATAAAAAAGCATGGAACGCTATGCACTATGCTTTTATAGTTTATTCTCCTTCGTTAAAGTTTAATGATGCTAAAAGAAATCAATCGCGAAACGTATTATTCCTCCCAATAAAGTTTTTCTTCGTACATATAATACGCCTGATTCCCAATCGGGATAATATTTTTTTAATGATTTCCTGATATCAAAATGTAAAAACCAACCATGATGTTCGCCATACCTCAGTAATCTGCTAACATACGCAAAACAAAATATGCCCGCCAAACTAATCGCCGAATACCAAAGCCAAATTACATCAACCCTTAAACCGCCCCATAAGGAGATTAACAATAATCCAAACAATGTATTTGATACAAAATCATTCAAAACCATAATTTTTCTTAGCTTATTCAAGGTTTATCCTCCTTTCTTAAATATCACTAATTTAACATCATTATCCTTTTACTGGCAAAATCGCTAAAATGATTATCGTCTTTATGAGGTCTGTTTGCAAAATACATTATTAGTCTAATATACAAAAATCCCGCGCACGAACTAATTGCACCCAATAATTCAAGCCCTTGATTAAAACAAAAAAAAGCCAAATAAATAAAAAAATAACAGCCAAAAATTTCCGCGACGTAAATTAGCATCTTCTTCCTCCTCTGTTAAAATTTAATCTCTATCCCTACCGGACAATGGTCTGAGCCTTGTATTTTATTTAAAATGAACGGTTTTTTAATACATCTTACTAATTTAGCAGACACACAAAAATAGTCAATCCGCCAGCCGATATTTCTGGCCCTGGCATTAAACTTATAACTCCACCAGGAAAATTCTTGCTTTTTAGGGTATACTTTTCTAAAAGTATCAATAAAACCGGCTTTAAAAAATTTTGTCATCCAGTCTCTTTCTTCGTAAGTAAATCCGGGATTACCAATATTGTCTTTCGGTCGGGATAAATCAATTTCTTGGTGTGCTACATTAAAATCACCACCGATTATAACCGGCTTTTTCTTTTCCAATTTTTTTAGATATTTTAATAAATTATCATTAAATTCCAACTTATAATTTAAGCGGGATAATTCATGATTGGCGTTTGGAAAATAGACATTAACCAAATAAAATTTCTTAAACTCTGCTGTCTGCACCCGACCCTCTATATCAAATTTCTTTATGTCAAAACCGTTGTTTACATTTTCAGAAACAGAACAATGTTCTAATAAAGGCACAGAACAATATTCTGCGCCTACGATTTTTTCATTAATTAATATGGCGGTGCCGCTGTAACCTGGCCTTTGGGCGCAATTCCAAAATTCCTGATATCCTGGGAAATCAAATTTTTCTTTATTCTTCACTTCCTCGGCAATTTTTATTTCCTGCAAACACAAAATATCAGGATTGGCTTTCCTTAAAAAATCTAAAAAACCCTTTCTAACTACCGCCCTAATTCCATTTACGTTCCATGATATAATTTTCATAATGCTAATTGCGAATTAAAACTTTCATTTTACTCTTTTTAGCTTTAAAAAATAAATGGCAATATTTTTTCGCCTTTTCAGCGGAAAAATATTGGCAACTAAAAATATCAACAAAAGCCCTATTGTCTTGCTCGTCAAAATGGGCGGTTATAGAAGAAGTTTCAATAAACTGCATCATTGAATATCCTTCTAGCGGCCCCTCGGCAAATCTTTCAATTAAGGGCGACCCGTATCTTTTCATGTCGATTAGCCGGCAGAGGTTAACTACAAATTTCTTTATTGCCTTAGGTGAATTAATTAATTTCGGGTCACATTGATAAAGGTTTATGCTAGCCAATAGACCCCAAGCTTTTTGGCTATCATACTTGCCCTTGCTTACTGCAGGTGCAAATCCCGGACTCTTTTTCATTTCTTGTCCAGCTTACCCGAATGATTGCAATCGGTTGGGCATATAAATTATTAATAAATTTATCACTTATTCTTTATAATTTTCTGTAAATGACGAACGCTGGCTCCGGTTACTTTCATTTTAATCTTCTTTCGCCGATCTTGTTTCTGATATTTTTTTTCCACGGTTACTTCAACTTCTTTAAAATTAATATTATATTTTTGTTTATTCATAAAAAATGTTATAATTATTACAGTAATCCAAACATCTCTATTATATCAAATTATTTATATATTAACATCAATGCCAGATATAAACAATGAAAAACCGCTATATAAAAAATGGTGGGGAATTATTTTAATAATAGTTTTAGCCCTAATTTTAATTTTTATAGTTGCCTTTAGCTTTTATATCTTTAGTATAATAAAACGAGCAAACAGCTATAACCTTGAAAATTTACCATTATTGCCACCGCCTTCTTTTTATGAAAACAAAAAAATTATTGAGGGAGAAAATAATTATTGGCTCGGCTCGGCTAATCCTAAAATAATTATCGTTGAATTCGGAGATTTCAGCTGTCCGCTTTGCAAAAATTCATTCTCAAAACTTCGCGAAATTAGCTTAAAGTATAAAAATAATGTTAAAATAATATACAGAGATTATCCTATATATGAAAATTCTATTGAACAGGCTCAAGCGGCTCGTTGCGCCGGAGAACAAGGATTATTCTGGCTAATGTATGATAAACTTTTCCAAAATCAGGAAAAATATGATAGCGACTACCTGCCAGAAATGGCTAACCAAATAGGGGTTGATATAAACCGATTTAACGACTGCCTTAATAAAGAAAAATATCTAACCGCCATAAAAAAAGATTTTGCCGACGCGGAAGAATTAAAAGTTACCGGAACTCCGACCTGGTTTATAAATGGCTACAAAATACCGGGAGACATACCTTATAATACTTTTATACAAATTATAGAAAAATCCTTGCAAAATTTCTAATTTGTAATTTCTAATTTTCAACAAAACATTAAATAAATTTAAAACTATGATTCAAATTCGCATCCACGGCCGCGGAGGCCAAGGCGTTGTTACGGCGGCTGAATTAATAGCCATTGCCGCTTTTAAAGACGGAAAACAAACGCAGGCTTTCCCTTCTTTTGGCGTGGAAAGAACAGGCGCCCCAATTGAATCATTTGTACGTATTGATAATGAATTTATTAAAACCAGAGAGCATATTTATAATCCGGACGTTTTAATAGTTCAGGACGCCTCTCTGCTTGACACAGTTGATGTTTCTAGAGGCTGTGGCTCAAAAACCGTCGCGATTATAAATACTTCTAAAACTAAGAAAAATCTTAATTTAAATTTGCCTGAAAATAATATTTATACCGTTGATGCCACCAAAATTGCCCTTGAAATAATTAAAAAAAATATTGTTAATACCGTAATATTGGGCGCCTTTGCCAAAATAACCGGCCTGATAAGCTTAGATGGGCTTAAAAAAGCAATTCAACAAAAATTTTCTGCCAAAGGAATAGATGTTATAAATAAAAATATTAAAGCAGTCACAAAATCTTACAATTTTTAATTTGCATTATTTCTATGAAAATAACAGCTAAAGCAAATTCAATAACAAAAAATAAAACTGGCGGCTGGCGCACTTTTAGGCCTAAAACCGATTTTAAAAAATGTATTGGCTGCGGCACTTGCGCTCGTGTTTGTCCTGAAAACGTTATTACCATGACTAAAGATAATTTAAACCCCAAAAAACTTAAACCTAAAACTGATTATAATTTCTGTAAGGGTTGCGGTTTATGCGCCGAAGAATGCCCGGTTAAGGCGATTAAAATGATATTGGACAAGAAGTAATTTATTAATTTATTGGTTTATTAATTTATTTCAACCAATAAATTAATAAAAAGCGAAGCGATAATAAATTAATAAATTTAATAAATTATCTGTTGACTAAGTAAATCACAAATATAATATGGACAAAACAAAAACGCTAAAATCTCAAATATTGGAAGGCTCAAATGCTATAGCGCAAACAATAAAAAATATAAAACCGGCCGTTGTTTCAGCCTACCCGATTACTCCGCAAACTCACATTGTTGAAGACCTGGCTAAATTCAAAGCCGACGGCGAGGCTAACTACGAATATGTGCGGGCGGAAAGCGAATTTGCCGCCGCTTCAATCGTTGAGGGCGCCAGCGCTACCGGTGTTCGGGTTTATACTGCTACCTGCTCGCAGGGGCTTCTTTTAATGGCCGAGGTTTTGTTTAATATTGCCGGCATGCGTTTGCCGGTGGTTTTAACCTGCGCCAACCGAGGCGTTTCCGCGCCCATTACTATCTGGAATGACCACCAGGACGCTATGACAGTAAGAGACGCCGGTTGGATTATGTTTTTTGCTGAAAATACGCAAGAGGCGGTTAATCAGCATATCATGTCTTATAAAATCGCCGAACAGCTTAAACTACCGGTAATGGTTAATATTGACGGCTTTATACTTACTCATTCTTATGAGCCGGTTAATATCCCAAATACAAAACAAATTAAAAAATATCTCCCTGATTATAAACCGAAAAAAGGCGATTATTTAGACCCAAAAAATCCATTGACTTTCGGCGCTTTCGCCACCCCGGCTCATTATATGGAAATCCGCCAACAACTGCATAACGACCTAACCGCCAGCCAAAATATTATCAATAAAGAATACAAAAAATATAATAAAATATTTGCACCCAACACCCAGCACCCAGCACCCAGCACCCACATTGATAATGGTCTAATTGAATACTACGGCCCCAAAAACCCTAAAATAATTCTGATTGCCATGGGGTCGGTAGTCGGCACAATTAAAGATAGTGTTGATAAAAACAAAAAAATTGGCATACTTAAAATAAAAACATATCGTCCTTTCCCGGCTGAAGATATTGTTAAAATTATTAATAAAGCCAAATACATTGCTGTCCTGGATAAAGCTATAACCCTGGGGCATATCGGCCCGCTGGCCAATGACATCAAATCAGTTGCTCAAGGAAAAGTTAAGGCTAAAATTCAAAGTTTTATAGTTGGGCTGGGCGGACGGGACATTACGAGTAAAATGATTAAAAAAATAATTAATGAGATTAAAAATGGTAATGATGAAACAAGATTTATTGGTTAATAATTTATAATTTATAATCTAAAAATTTTATGTATAAATTTCCCAAAATTCTAACAATATTTTTCGTTTGTTTGATTATTATTCAAACCGGCGCTTTTCTGTTTGTTAATCTTTCAACCGAAGCAAGCCGGGCGGCGGATTCAATAAAATTTAAACCGCAAGTTGAGATACCGGGTTTCCCCAGCCAAACCTTTACCAAGGATAGTGGCACTAAACCGATCGGCGACTATATTAAAGCGATTTATAAATATGCTATCGGCATAGTGGGAATTTTAGCCGCGGTTATGTTAATGGTCGGCGGGGTTGTCTGGCTCACGGCCGGCGGCAGTGCCGATAGAATCGGGAAAGCCAAAGAATACATAACCGCCTCTTTAACCGGCCTAATTTTAGCTTTATGCTCTTTTATGATTCTATCTACTATTAACCCGGCCTTAGTGGATTTTAGAATAACTAATATAGAACAAGTTAAAAAAACCACTGGCAAGGGATGTTGCCAATGGAATGATGGTTGTGAAAATAATTATACTAAAAATGAATGTGAGGCTGAAGGTAGTGGCGGGCAAAAAAAAGGAGGTAATTGGAA
>CAYMCJ010000017.1:0-4417 GCA_964388985.1 uncultured Gammaproteobacteria bacterium
ATAAAATTTCCCATCGGACCGGCCAGGGCGACTTTAGCTGAACCGTACTTTTTGTCCCGCAAATTATTGGGATTAAACGGCACCGGCTTGGCCCAGCCAATAACAAAACCGGACCCGGTTATTACTAAAACAAACGGCAAAATAATGGAGCCAAATATATCTATATGCGGAATCGGATTTAGAGTTAACCGGCCCAAATCTTTGGCGGTCGGGTCCCCTAATCTGTCAGCCATCCAGGCATGCATATATTCATGTATGATAGCTGAAAAAACCAGCACTATAATTTGGAAAACTACTATTTGAATATTCATAATATAAATTGTTTAAATGTTTTGAATTTTATTATTTTTTTGTCAACTCAACCTTAATTTGCTTAAATATGAAACCAAGTGAACAAAAATTACAAATTTAAAGCACCAAATAACAAATAAATTCAAAATTATAATATCAAAATTCAAAACATTCTAATTTACTTTTTGTTTTGGATTTTTGATTTTAATATTGTCCCGCCACTTATTTATTGTTGTGGGCGGAATCCCGCTAAGGCGGTGATAATTTATTTGGAATTTGTAATTTATCTATATCCTGTATACTAGGGTATCATATCTTGCGAATTTTATCAAAACATGTTAATATCAAATTATCTTAAAAAAAATAATCCCCAAATTAAAAATAAGAAATATGCTCCAAGATAGATCTATTATTCGAATTATTTTTTATGCAATAACAGGATATATATTTGGCTTTTTATTATCTTTCTTGCTTTGTTTTAATTCAAGCGACTGTGGTTTGCCGTGGAAGGGGTAGTTTTCCAATGCAATGGGTGTTTAACCCATTAATTATAGCTCTTGTCGGCGCTCTTCTTGGTTTTTTTATAAAAAATAAAAAACAAAAAATTGCTAAAAATTTATCTATATGGACCAGTATAATAATTATAGTTATTTTGCTATTTTTGTTTAAATTTTTCTTAAATAATTATATATTATATTAATTTAACTAAACTCCAACCATTATGTCTAAAAAATGCGATTTATGCGGACGCAGTTCTACTAAGGGAATTAAGCGCTCGCATTCCAATGTAAAAACCATTAAAAGACAATATATAAACTTGCAAACTAAAAAAATTGACGGCAAGAAAATGAAAGTTTGTTCAAAATGTTTAAAAACAATGGTAAAAATGAAATAAAATTTTTTACTATATATTAACAAAAATCCGGAGTATCCGGATTTTTTGTTTTTCAAACTTCAAACTTGCATATTTGATTAACAAAAAAAAGCAGACTGTCCAAAAACTCTTTAATTGTCATTGCGAGCGAACCCGCCACAGCGGGTGAGCGTGGCAATCCCGTGGTTCAAAGCTACTTTCTCGGGATTATTACGTCGCTTCGCTCCTCATAATGACACTTTGGGGTTTTGACAGTCTGTACTTACATATATACACCCCAATAATAAAAAAATTTAATTTCAAAATTTAATTTCAAAATCAGTAAAATTTTTTAATCCACCTTCTCTAAATTCCACTTTTTCCACTCTGGCTGACTTCAAGCCGCTCTGACACCAATTTAAAAACTCTTTAATTTTTTCTTCTTCACCTTCAACTTCAATATAAACGGTCCCGTCAGATTGATTTTTAACAAAACCGACCAGGCCCAACTTTAAAGCTTTTTCTTGCGCATAATATCTAAAAGACACTCCCTGCACTTGCCCGTAAATTTTAATATTAAAATGCTTAATCATAATATTAGTAGTAATTTATAATTTTTAATTTTGAATTTAAAATTTTAATTGAATGATTAATTTTTAATTTTTGAAACATTAAAAAAATAAATTTTATTTTATATAATTCTTATACTATATTCACAAATTAAATAATTAATAATTCAAAATTCATTTGAAATTTAAAATTAGAAATTAGAAATTGTCTCCGTTTCTGTCCAGCTCTTCCGTTTTAACCTAACTACCGTCCATATAACTATTACGTAATACACTATCATCCACCCCCACCACAAATAATCAATTTCAATATAGGCATAAGGAATTTTTACCAACCATTCCGATATTGCTATAATATATTTTAGCAAAATTAAAGCCGGCAGGAAAAAAATAACTGAAAGGCCATAAAAAATAAAGCTTAAAATTATGGCTGATAATAAAAACACTATTAAAATCGGCAAAGACCAAAGAACCAATAAATTGCTGACCGGAGATATAACCGAAATCTGGGAAAAATTATAGGCCAGCAAAGGCAGGGTAAAAATTTGCGCCGCCAACGTAATATTTATTAAAGCCATAGGAGCCTTTAAAAAATTATTATATTTTTTAATCAACCCTTCGGTCCATTTATCCAAAAGCGGGTAAAAATAAGTTATTCCCAGGACAGCCAAAAACGATAGCTGAAAACCAATATCGTCCCGCAATAATTTTGGATTGATTATTAATAATACTGCTCCGGCTAAAACCAATGAATTGGTTAGCTTATTCAAGCGGCCGAGATTCATGGCCCACAGCACCAAAAAACCCATTAAGCCGGCGCGCATAGCCGAAGCCGGCAAGCCGATAAAAATAATATAAACTATTAAAAAAAGGCTGGCTAAATAAAATGCCTTTTTACGGGACAAACCAATATTAAGCATTAACCCCATAATTAAAGCCGCCATTATGCTGATATGCATACCTGAAATCGCCGCGATATGACTAATACCGGCTTGAGAAAAAATTCCGCGCAAATCAGCCGGAATTTCTTTTTTATCCCCCAAAATTATGGCTTTAGCTAAACTTGACTCCGGTTCGCTAAGACCGTAATTCATAACTCCGCGTACTTTATTTTTAAATTTAAAAATACTTTTATATAAAAAATTGCCGCGGTTGCTGCTTATTAATTTAATTTTAGGATAATAACAAACAGAATAAATATCATATCGGGCCAAATACCGGTCATAGGCAAAACCCTGAAATTTTTCCGGCGCCTGCAGCTGGCAGGTTATTTCCAATTCATCGCCGTAATTATAAGAAGGGTATAAATTGGTTGTTACTAAAATTTTGCCGAAAACAAAGGTCAATTCCCCGGTCTTAAAAGCGCAAATTTCTAATTTTTGATTATTCTGCCTAATATCCGGCTCATTGCAAATTATACCCCCGGCTGCGACTGTCTGTCCGTTGTAATGCCAAATTTTATCCAAAGAATCTGTTGGCAGACCGATTGAATAGCGCCACAGGCCTAAAAATAAAAAAAGCCCCAACAGGACTACGATTCTAAATTTTTTGTTTTTCCAAAATAATAATAGCGCTACTCCGCTCGCCATTAAACCAATAAACCACCATAAATCATTTTCTATCCATCTAGTCTGTAAAAACGAGGCTACGGCAATCCCAACAATAAAAGCAATACAACCAGCTAAAAATATTTTTGATTTAGAAAAATTAAATCTCATTATAATAATCAATATTCAATAATTAATAACCATTCAATCCTTAATATTTCAATACTCAATTAAATGTCAGTCTATCTACTACGGCCATCCTTTCCCCAAATTAAAACTATTCATATTGAATATTAATTTATTGAATATTAAATGGATGTTGGATATTGATTATTTGATAATTAACTCCTGTTCCACCGCAAATACGCTTCTATAAATTCTTCTAAATCTCCGTCCAAAACGCCGTCCACGTCCTGGGTTTCATAATTAGTCCGGTGGTCTTTGACCATTTTATACGGCTGCCTTACATAGGAACGAATTTGGTTCCCCCATTCCGCCTTTTGCGCCTCTCCCCTTAATTTTAATTCCTGTTTTTCCTTTTCTTCCGCCTGCAACTTAAATAATTTTGATTTTAATATTTTTAGAGCGGTTTCTTTATTTTGATGTTGCGACCGTTCATTCTGACAGGTAACTACAATCTTGGCCGGTTTATATAAAATTCGGACAGCCGAATCGGTTGTATTTACACTCTGGCCGCCCGGGCCGGATGAACGAAAAGTGTCAATTTTTATATCTTCGTCTTTAATTTCTATATCCTCCGCTTCCGGCAACTCCGGAATTACCTCTACTAAAGCAAAAGAGGTGTGGCGCATAGCTTCGGCATCAAACGGGCTGATTCTGACCAAACGATGCACGCCTGATTCGCTTTTTAAATAACCATAAGCCCAGCGCCCATTTATTTGCATAGATACGCTTTTAATTCCGGCCTCATTGCCCATAGTTCTGTCCAAAATTATTGCTGACCACTTTTTTCTTTCCGTAAACCGCAAAAACATCCTTTCCAGTATCTGCGCCCAATCTTGCGCGTCAACCCCGCCGGTACCGGCATGGATTGAAAGAATGGCGTTATTTTTATCATATTTATTTGAAAACAAAACCTGAAATTCCAATTTCTTGAATCTATTTGCCAATTCATTATATTTCTTATTAGCATCCTT
>CAYMCJ010000017.1:4517-21722 GCA_964388985.1 uncultured Gammaproteobacteria bacterium
ACGCTCTCCCGCAATTCTTCTATTTTTTTTAATAAATTTTCCATAATAATTTTCCATATTATTAAATTACATTTTTTTGAATAACATTCATAAGAAATTTCCGTATAAAATTAATTAAAAAATTCAATCTTAAAACTTCCAATATGTATCTTACAATCCTTCTTAATAAATGATAGAAATAAATAACAATTAAACCGCCGCTCAAACCTTCATATTTGCGCCTTATATTAAATTCTTCTTTTAAAGCTAAAAAGTACTTCCGCGCGCTTCTGCCAAATGAACGAAATTTTATCAATGGCGCAGGATCAAAGTACCATTTTAAATCTAAATTCTCCAATCTTATTAACCAGTCTATATCAGAAGCAATCGTATAATCTATGTTATAATAACCCACCTTGCTAATTACTTCTTTTTTCACATAATAAGTTGGATGGGCATAATAAGTTGAACTATAAAACTGCTCTTTAAAACTTTGCTTATGCGGCGGCGCGCCAAGAATAGCAAAGGCAGTTTTTAAACAAGAATCATAAATAATCATTTTAGAACAATAAAAAAATATTTCATTATTACTTAAAAAACTATCAGCTATTCGCGATAAACATTCTTTATTATAAAATACATCATCCGAATGAAGAAAACCGATAATTTCCCCCTTAGCAATCTTCAACCCTTTATTGACAGCACAATAAATCCCCTTAGCTTTTTCTGTATAAATAATGGGATTAGGATAATATTTTTTAATAATATCAATTGTTTTATCATTCGATTGGCCGTCAATAAAAATATGTTCAAAATTTTTATAAGTTTGATTCTGCACAGATTTAATGCAATCTTCAAGATATTTCCCACTATTCAACGTGCAAGTTATAATTGATATTTTAATATTAGCCATAATTTAAACTTTAAAATTTATGGAGGCAGTTAATCAATTTAGAGACTATAACCAAATACTCTTTTTTATTTATATATTCTGCTGATATTTGCCATATTTACCTTAAATAATATAACAATTTTTTTATCATCTTTTTGGCAAAAACAAATAAAAACGATAAAATATTATACCAAAAAACTGCAAAACCTAAATAAAGGCGTCTAATAAAGCTCATTTCACTTTTGGGTAATTCTAAAAAATTTAACAACTCTTCCTGCCGGATCTTCCATCTATTAAAGCCACATTTAACACTATGCCTGGCTTGCTGGCCGATTATTTTACAATCACTAAAATTAATCATCTGCGGTTTTTTAAAATCGTACAAATAGCCATTTTTGCCCGAAATTATATATTCATTCATAGTCGGGCTATCTGCGGCAATTACGCACATTCCTAAAGCCATTGCTTCTAAAAAAGCCATTCCTATGCCCTCAAATTGCCGTGAAGCAATAAAGATATTGCAAGAAGATAATAATTTAAAAAAGACGCTCTTTTCCAACCAGCCGTCAATAATTTGCATATTATATTTTTTTATATCAGTATAACTCGGCAAAGATGACTTATGCCCAGGATCGCAATCACTCTTAAAAATAACTTTATCTATTTTATTATTACCAATAATTTTTTTAACCAATTTCCAATTAATTTTATCCACTCTTTGCCAAAAGAAGACATTATTTTTATTGTCTTTGCCTCTGCCAACCGGTTGCCTTACTAAAAAAGTTGGGTCTAAAAAATATTGTAAATAAATACATTCAAATCCAATTCTTCTTATTTTGTCAAATAATTTCTTTGAAAAAGAAATTATTTTTACTCCTAAAAAAAGATAGCCGAAATAACTAAAATAATTCCGTTTTACTTCTGAATCAAACATGGGAATCCATATTATATTTTTGCATTTTATTTTTTTTAGTTCACTATAAGGATGTATAAATTGAAAATAAACCACTACATTAAAATTATTTTTATTAATTTTATTAATATCAACACTTTTCCCAAAATTCCAAGATTCATCATAAAATTCTACTATCTTATAATTTTCTTTTAAAATATTTTTAATAAAAGCATCACTTTTAGTTTTTTTATGGAAAGAATGGCCTATAAATCCCGCTGTCTTCATTTTATTTGTGTATTTAATATTATTTAATCTTTAATTATTTTGCTTTTTAATATCTTTTAAGAAAGTGGACTTAAATAAAATTTGCCAAAACATCGCCATCAATGAAAAATAAAATCACTATCAACTAATTATTTTATATTTGAAACAATAAATTTATAATCTTGGATAACTTTACTCTTTATAATTTTTTTAATAAATAAATCTATGTTAAATTTACTTAAAAACATTAAAATTTTAAATATTTTATTATTAATATTCTTTTCAGTAAAAAAATGCAAATCAGTGTTATTGGTATAAAAATTAAGGTGAAATTTTTTTGCCATAATTTTTAATGTTTTTATAGAATAAAAAGAAATATGCTGTCCATGCTCAAGGCCATAATACCACCATTTTTCTGGCTTAGGAGGATTGTCTATCGGCAATAATGTTGTTGAAAAAAAAATGTTTTTTGAAATATTTAAAATATTTTCTATTTCCCTTATAGGTTCATTAAAATGTTCAAAACACTCTAGACAAGTAATGGCTTTTATCTTTTGAAATTTATGCGAAAATCCTCTGGCAAATAAATTTTTTGCATATTTGTCATTCCAATAAAAATCCATCCCTAAATCCCTCATTAATCTAGTCAAAACACCATAGCCTCCCGCATAATCTAAATATTTATATTTTTTGCCAAATAAAAATAGGAATAAAAATAAAGTTTTTTTTGACAAACTTATATTTCTTTGCAAATATCCTGTATCTGAAATATTAATTGGTTCGCCATACGCTTCGGTCAACCAATAAGGTTCTTCTGTTTGCAAAAATCCACAATTATCACAATAAAAATAATCAACTCTATATTTATTTAAAATTATTGCATCAAAAATTTTTCTTGATTCATTTTGACAAATTTTACATTTCATAAAACTTCGTTTATTCCCCTGTGGCAAAGACCACGGGGGCGAAAGGTTTATTCAAAATAATTATTTTCATTATTAAGCTTAATAATTTTCTTTTTATCCAAAAATTTTGTTAAATTGACAGCGCTTCTGCCGTCAGCGGAAAATATTGAAAAAAGTATAACTTCCCAATCCTTGCCCCAAGCTTCAAATAATAAAAATTTTATCCTCCACCATATTTTTTGAAATAAATTCATTTTTACGTCCGAAGGCGCATAACTTTTTCTATCTTTAATTATATCTTCATTCATAATTTGTGTTAATAAAATTTTTTATATCCTCATTGTCAGGGGCTAATTTTAAGGCTTTCTCGGCGTACTCCGGGGCCTTGTCTTTATTACCCTGTTTCTCGTAAAGCAAAGCGATGGCAAACGGCCAAACATAATCAGCCGGATTCATTATCATTCCTTTTTTATTATACCATATCGCCTTGTCTAAATTGCCTTGTTTATAATAGGTGTCGGCTATTTTTTTATACATGGTTATATCCGGCAGATTATTATAAAGGGCCAACCAAAAATACTTTTCCGCCTCTTCATAATTTTCCTGTCTAAAATATAAACCGGCCAACCCCTTATAAATTAAATATTTTTCATACTCAATCGCCCTTAAATGCTGACCATTAATATAAGGATTGTTTATATCGGGAAGCATTTCCAAGGCCTTGTCAAAATATTCTTCCGCTCTATTAAATTCTTCCTTTTCCGCATATATTCTGGCCAACTCATAATAATTCCTCGGCATTTCCGGACTTAAATCAATTAATTTTTTAAAATTCTCCTCGGCCAAGCTGAAATAATCCTTTTGCCCGTCGGCCGCCAAGGCGGTATATATTTTAGCTTGGGCAAACATATTACCATAATTATTAATTTTTACATCTTCCAACTCACCGGCCAATATTTTTTTTATTTCTTCTTTTAAAATCGGAAACGGGATATCATTAAGTTTTTCCGCCAATCCAACCGCCATTTCCTTTTTGTAATAAGCGCTGTAAATATTTAATTCATCAATATAATTATACATTTCCAAAGCATTAAAAGATTCATTTCTTGCCAAAGATTCTTTAAACTCATAATAATAGTGGTCGGCAATTATATATTTAATTTCTTTATTTATCTGCCGCAATACCAACAAACTTAAAACAATAATTAATATTAAAGCAATTAGTTTGGTCAATTGCCTCGGCTTTTTTATTTCTTTATTTTCCAAATCATCAGGTTTGTCTAAATTATTGTGAATTAAAATTACTATTGCCAAAAATAACCAAAAATAAACATTAGTGGCCACAATGGAAAAATTAAACATTAAAGATATTAAATAACCCGTAACCGCCAAAAAGACAGCCACCGAAAGTCCCGCCCGTTGTTTATTTTTAATGTTTGCCAAAATCAATTTATAGAATAGATAAAGCAAGGCCAGATATAAAATTAAGCCCACCAGGCCGCTGGTTAACAAAATATCAAAAAATAAATTATGGGCCCGGTTGGGATAAACATTAACATTGCCGTGAATAGCCCAATCTTTTTTATAATATCCAACAAATACCTCCCCCTGTGTTTCCGGCCCGTAGCCTAAAATGGGATTTTTCTTAAAGGCCTGCCAACCGGCTTGCCAAAAATTAATCCGGGCGGCCACGCTACCGCCTTTAAAATCAAAACTGCTTTTAATTCTATACCTAAAAAAATCGCTTCTGCATAACAAACAGGTAGTATAAACGACTAGTAAAAATAGAATTAATAAACTGAATTTTATAAGTTTTTTATTTTTTAAAAAACTTAAAACGTTCTTTTTGGTTATCCACAAATAAATTAGGCCGGTTAAGGTTATCCCCAGTATTAAACCAATCCAGCCGCCGCGGCTATAAGTAAAAAACAGGCTTAAAATCTGAAATAAAAAAACAATAATCCAAAGAAATCTAATTAAAAATTTACTGGTCCGAATAATTAAATAAATGGTCAAAGGAATAACCAACAACAAATATGAAGCTAAAAAATTAGGCTGGCCCAAAGTTGAAGTTGCCCGGCCGGTAATAAAAGCCGGCTCGGTCCAATCCTTAAAATCAAAGCCGGCCATCTGCGCTAAACCATATAAACTTACCAAAAAAGAAGATAAAACCGCCGCTATTATTATTCTTCTTATTTGCTTGATGGTTTTAATATTTGATAAAAGCAATATAAAAAATAAAAAATAAAAAATATAACTATCAAGCCCTTGATAACGGCTATACAAACCATAAAAACTAATTGCCGGGTCCCGCGAGAATATAACGGTTATTAGTAATGACAATAAAAAGAGGCAAGGTATTAATAAATACTTATAAAAAAAGGATAAAGACAGCCAGCGCCTGATTTTATATTTATCGTCCGGCAAGGCCAATTTAAACAAACTGAACAGCAACAACAATAAAATTAAAATTTTAAATAAAACTATTTTATTTAGTTCAAAAACATCATTATTATTTAAAAAGGCCGCAAAAAAAATCGGCACAAAAAAAACAATTGCTAAATAGCAAAATTCAATCAAGATATCCAAAATTTTATTTAGGGATTGCTGCCAAATGCCGTATTTGGTGGCAGCCCCGTTCAATCTTAAATGTTTCATATTTATATTATATCTTAATTTAAACTATTAAACAAAAAAACACAGACTATAAATATAAAACTTAAAAGAATTAAATTCTATATTTATAGTCTGTGTGTATGTATTCAATTTAAATTAAATTTTAATTATTGGATTCCGGCCGGAGTAGCGGTATGAGGCCCGGCGGTAATTCCACCCGTAGCCGCCCCTAAACAATACCGCAACGTATAAGAGGATCCTCCTGTACCTGTGGCGGCGTATGTATAGACAGTGCCTACGCAAGTACCATCGGCCGGTGAAGGATTGGACGGAACAGCATTCATATAAGTTACTAAACTGGTGGAGCCGGTAATAGCGCCGCCGCTGGTTACGCTGGCTGGGTAATGGTTTTCATCGTTATAATATAATTCCAAAGCGGTTTGAATTTGCTTAATATCAGCCACCCGCCTTGAGTCTCTTGATTTCTGCCTGGCGTTATTTAAGGCAACTACGGCTAAAGTTGACAATAAACCGATTATAGCGATTACTACCAACAACTCAATTAATGTAAAACCTTTGTTTTTTTTCATATTTCACCCCCTCTCTTTATTATAATCCGCAGTCGCTAATTTAATCCATGGAATTAAATCAACCACTAAGGAAAATTTAAGATTTATAATTAAAAATTTTATTTAATAATCATAATAATCACTTATCCACATTATACCATAAAAAATATTGGTTAATAACAAAAAAGCAAGCCTTAAATCTATAATCCCAATAATTAATTTACCAACCTCTAATCACAACCGGCGATTCTTCAGCTTCAATTTCCGCTTCATAAATTATGGCGAATTTATCTCCGTCGGAAACATATTTATAAACATAAGGTTCAACATTTTTAGGGTCTTCCGGCAATTTAGCTACATAAGGCCTGGGGCCTTCGGTCAGAGCGGAATTTAAAGTGATATAATAACAATCGGCCGTGGCTCCAAAATCGCTTGCCTCCTCGTCAAAATAACCGCATTCGGGATAAAAAAAACTATTATCCTCATAGTACAAATTTAAAGCTACCCTTATTTGCGTTAAATCCGCTTTTCTTTTTGTATCTCTGGCTCTTTTACGCAAATCACTTAAGGACAAAACTACCAGGGCCGTTAGAATGCCAATAATGCAAATAACTATTAATAGCTCAATCAAAGTAAAACCCTTTTGTTTTAAACTTTTTTGGAAAATTAGTTTTTTCATATTTCGCCTCTTTTATTTAATATTATACAAATAATTAATTTAATCTACCAGCCTCTGACTAAAATCGGGGAACCATCCCGACTGTCTTCCGTTTCGTAAGTTATAACAAATTCTTTTCCGTCGGAAACATATTTATAAACGTATAAATCAGTATTTTTAGGGTCGTCGGGCAGACTGGCCATATATGGCTTGGCTTGGCTTACCAAGGCATCCTTAAGAGTATTATTGTAGCAATCAACCGTTGCTCCAAAATCTTCACTATCCTTGTTTAAGTCCCCGCATTTAGGATACTCAAAATTATTGTCATAATACAGAGCCAAAGCTACTCTCATCTGCGCCAAATCCGCTTTCCTCTTTGCGTCTCTGGCTTTAAAACGGGCATCATTCAAAGACACCGCGACAATTGAGGTTAAAATGCCGATAATACTAATTACCACTAAAAGTTCAATTAGAGTAAAACCTGACACATTTTTCTTTTTTTGCTTCATATATTTTATTAGATAAAAATTAAAATGGAAATGACAAATTTTTAATTTTCATTATCTCATTTTATTATCTAAATTATTTAATTATTAAAATATTATAAATTGCCTTACTAATCAAAACTATAGAGCTTTGTTCGCGCCGCGCTCGCCTGACGCCCGCCCGCCTTCGTATGCGAAATGTATTGGACAGGATGTCATCGGTCGGGCAGGTGGGTGTCCCGTCCCGCTCCTCGCGAGGGGCGGGATAACGTTAAAATTGGCTGGCTAAATTATACATAGGCAAAATTATCGCCGCCACCATAATACCGACAGCCACACCCATAATTATCATAATAATCGGCTCCATTAAAGTCATTAAATTTGTGATAATATTTGTGACCTCCCTTGTGTAAAAATCAGTAATGCGCGCCAAAACAACATCCAATTTTCCAGTTCTTTCCCCAATACTCATCATCTGGGAAACCATCTTGGGAATTTGTTCGCTATTAATAAAAACGCTTGAAATGGAATTTCCATCTTCCACTTCCTTTGAAGTTTCCTTAATTAACTCTTTGTAAGTATAATTGTCAACTATTTCCGAGGAAATCTCTAAACTTTTAATAATTGTAACCCCGCCTAAAATTAAAGTATTCATTGAGCGGGTAAAACGCACCAAATAAATTCTCTGAAACAATTTTCCGAAAATAGGAATTTTTAATTTCGCTAAATCAAAATACTTTCTGCCCAAAGTTGTTTTAATGGCAAATCTGAAACCAACAATAATACTAATTAAAACAATTAAAAAAATCCACCAATAACTTGATAATACATCCGATGTTCCAATTAATATTCTGGTTGACAAAGGGAGTTTAACTCCTGTCTCTGACAGCATGTTTGTCAATTTCGGCACAACAAAAATCATCATCACAATCCCGACAACAACTAATCCGGAAAATACAAAAGCCGGATAAATCATCGCTCCTCTGATTTTACTCATCATATCGTAATCTTTTTCCATTTCATCGGCCAAATAATTTAATACCTTATCTAATTTTCCTGATGTTTCGCCCGACTTTACAACATTAATGTAAAAATCGGAAAAAATTTTCGGGCGCTTTGATAGCGCTTCCGAAAGCATTGAACCGCTGTCAACCTCATCCGCTATTTCAGAAATTATCATTTTTAAACTAACATTTTCAGTCTGGTCAACCAATATCTTTAAAGCCTGAACCAAAGCGACATTAGCGGAAATCATAACGGAAAACTGGCGTGAAAAAATTACTAAATCTTTTGCCCTAATCCTGTTTAGAATAGATAATATTCTCAATCCTTTATTGTCAGACTCTTTTGCTATGGAAACTATGGACAAACCTCTTTCTTTCAAAATTTCGGCCGCGGAATTTTCATCACTCGCTTCAATTAATCCCTGAAATTTTTTTTCCTCTCCATCTATTGCTTTATATTTAAAAATTGACATATATCTATTAATCTACTTAATGCTGAATAATTTTTATAATAATATAATTTATATTAACTACGTCTTATATTTTTATTGCTATATTGTTAAATTGTTATTTAACTTACTATAAAAACAATATAACAATTACTTTATAATTTAACTCGCAATAAAATAAATTAACTACTGTGGTCTCATCGCAAGCGGATAGGGTATTAAAAATAATAAATATTTAATAAATATTTCTATATTTTTTTATATCTTCGCCGTTAACTTTTCCCTCCTGGACCAATTCTTCAATGGATTTTTTCATACTAACCATACCCTCTGCCTTAGAAGTCTGAATAATACTTTCAAGCTGGTATATTTTTCCCTCTCTTATTAATGATTTAACGGCCGGATTAACTATTAACACTTCTGAGGCTAAAAATAATTCATTCCCCCGGCCGATAAGTAATGTCTGGGAAATAATGCCGGTTAATGTATCCGCCAATCTATAACGGGCCGCTTCTTCGTAATCCTTTTTATAAATTGCCCTTAAAATACTTTCTACGACATTAATGCTATTACTGGCATTAATTTCTAAAATAACAAAACAATTGCCGGTCGCTAACTCTAAAATATAATTCATGGCGGAACTCAACTCATCTTTTATCTCTCCAATATATACCAAATCCACGTCCTCATCAAGACAATGTTTTAACCCGCTAACATAAGATAATGTATCTCTTCCTATTTGCATCTGCTCAATCACGCTTTTTTTATTAACAAAAATATATTCAATCGGATCTTCCAGGGTAATAATATATTTCTTTTTCCCCTGATTAATTTCCTCAACCAAGGCGGCGGTGGTGGCGGTTTTGCCCGAATCATTTGGTCCGGCGATAACCAAAAGTCCTGAATTTAAATTTATTAATTTACTTATCTGATTATAAATCCTAAAATCTTTTGGATTTCTAATCACATCCGGTATATAATTAAAAGACAATGAGGGCAGACCTTTTTGATAAAAAATATTCACTCGGAAACGAAAACTACCGGCAAAATTATCAACAACAACTATCTTTTTATTTTTTTTCAGCTTGGCCAATTGTTCACTATCAATAACTGAATTGATTATTTTTTCCAATATATCTAAAGTCAAAATGCTTTCCTTGTCCATCTGCACTAATTTACCGTTAATCCTTAATACCGGAATACTCCCTATTGATAAATGCAAACTGGATGCCTTCTTCTTGGCGGCCTCCAATAAAATTCTATTCAAAAAAATAGACGGCACTTCCATAATTAATTGGGGTATTAGGAATTAGGTAATCTACGATTAACTAATTACCTAATTACCTAATTATCTAACTTTATATACTTTTTTATTTTTTCAACAACCTCTGACGGCATAAAATGGGCTTTTATAAGATAATCATCGGCTCCCAGCCTTAAACCCTGCTCAACCTCGTCTTTTTGGCTTAAATTTGTTAATAATATTATTGGAATATTGTTGACATTACCATTTGATTTTAACTCTCTCAATACCTCAAATCCATTCATTTTCGGCAATAAAATATCCAGCAATATAATATCGGGGGTTTCTTCAATCGCTAATTTTAAACCCTTCTTTCCATCTTCCGCCGTGATGACTCTGAAATTTTCCAATTCAAACTTGGTAGTATACATGCTTAATAAAAACGGGTCGTCTTCAACTAACAAAATTTTGAATTTATTATTTTTCATATAATCATTGCTAAAATTAAAATATATCTATATTAATCTTGGATTACTCTCAAAACCTCTTCCATTGTGGTCAGGCCCTGAATAACCTTTATTATGCCATCCTGCTTCATGGTAATGAAATCCTGACTACTTTTTACGTCCTTTATTTGTAAAATTTTATTTTCGTTCATTATTATTTCTTTTATTTTGTCACTTATTTCAAACGTTTCCACTATGGCTATCCGCCCTTTATAACCCAAATTACCGCAACGAGGACAGCCCTCGCCTTTATAATAAGTAATATTTCTGACATTTTTAAACTCTTTCATTAAACCGGCGGTAATGCTTTTGGGCATATTTTCCAACTCATTGGCAATATCATCTAAAACATTATCGGGCATCTTTTCCTTTTTCCTGCAATTAGGGCAAATTTGCCTGGCCAGCCTCTGCGCCGCTACCGTGTTTAAGGTTGACCCTAATAAAAACGGCTCCACTTTCATGTCCAATAATCTTGGCACTGCCCCGATGGCGTTGTTGGTATGAAGCGTGGCTAAAACTAAATGTCCGGTTAAACTAGAATGAATCGCCAATTCGGCAGTTTCGTTATCTCTTATTTCCCCGACCATAATAATATCGGGATCCTGACGCAAAATTGACCTCAGGCCGTTGGCAAAGGAAAAACCGATTTCCGGCCTTACCTGCGACTGATTAATTCCCTTAATAAAATATTCAACCGGATCTTCCAATGTTGAAATATTTACTCCTTCTTTATTTAAAATATCCAAAATTGAAAATAAAGTCGTGGATTTACCTGAGCCGGTCGGACCGGTTACTAAAAACATTCCATTTGTCCTTTTTATGCTTCTATTAATAACTTCCAACGATCTTCCCTTATAACCCAATTCCTCCAATTTTGGCGCCCCTTTTGATGTATCCAAAATTCTCATAACAACCTTTTCTTCCCCCACTAACGGAAGGATTGAAATGCGAAAATCTATTGCTTTTTTATTGACGATTGACCTGACTCTGCCGTCCTGAGGAATTCTGGTTTCATCCAGCTTTAAATTTGACAATACTTTTATTCTGGCCACAATTGCGCTTAAAACATTTTTAGGCAAAATTAAGGAGGTGTGAAGAATGCCGTCTATGCGATAACGAACCCGGCATTCGTTTCTTAATGGCTCAATATGAATATCGCTCGCCCCTCCCTCTACGGCATGCCTAATAATTACTGATACAATTTTTGATACCGGAGCGCTTTTGATAATCTCTTCAAACTGATCACCGTCTTCTTCTTTTTTCCCCTTATATTTTTCTTCTCTGGCCTTGGTTTCCAGAGCCGCTCCCACTTCTTTCTTTAAATCTCTATATTGTTTATAAACTTTATCAAAACTTGACTCCGAAATTAGACTATATTCTACCTGCAACCCCTCTTTCTTTGCTAAAAAATCTATTGCTTCCAAAGCTTTTAAATTATCCGGGTCGGTTAAACCGATTCTTATTTTATCGCCGCTCTTTTCAAAACAAACCACTCTATAATTCTCGGCTACTTCACTTGAAATCACTTCCAAAGCTTCTTCGTTAATTTGCTTATCATGAAAATTCTGATAATTCATTCCATAAACTTCCGCCTTACTTTCCATAATTATCTCTGGGTCAATCATACTTCTCTTTATCAAAAATTCCTCTACATTTAAACCTAAACTGCCAGCGTTATTTTCCGCTTCGTTTATTTGCCCTTCCGTAATTATTTTTTTCTTTTTCAATATATTTAATAACTCTTCTTGTTTGGACATAATAGATAAAACATAAATACGCGCTAAAAAAATAAAAATCTTTTAAAACAACACAAATTTTACTAATTTGCCAGATATCTGACTAAATTTTTCAAGGTTTAAAAAGATTATCCTTGCCAACAACAAAATCCTTAACACTTATGATATTTTCTTTTAAGTTGTTAAATTTTCCCTCATCAAATAATTTTAAATCCATGGTCTGTTCATCTGTCTTTAAAAATTCCGCCTTTTCTATATTTTTAGCTTTTTCGCCGACAACGTCCCCGCTTACTCTAAATTCTTCAATGGGGTCAAAAACCAACAAACTGCGCGCCGAGGTTAAAGTATAATTTTTAACAACAAAGAAAGCGGCTCCAGCCAGCATGGCAATTATAATAAAAACATAAAAAGTTATTTTTTTCTTTCCTATTTTTTTGGGCACTAACATAAGGTGATTATTATCTTTTTAAAACAAATAAATCTATTAACTAAATTGTTTTGGATTATTTATTTTTTAAATAATAAGTGTAAAAACCAATGATGGCCGAATTATTATCCGGCTGAAAATTAATTTCATCTATATCTATTAATCTTAAATTATTTTCAAAAACCCTGACTAAATCCTTTAATTTAAAATAATCTAGGCCTAGAATGTTTAAATTTATCCTTACTCTCCCTATGTCTTTTGGCAAAACATCTTCTTCCGTCTCCCCCTTTATTTTTGCACTGTCTGAATTTTTTGCAGATTTAGAACTGCTTTCCCTGGTATCAATTTCCAATGATTTTAGCAACAAACCGTTTCTCAATATTATTGATTCTATCTGGGAAAATAATTCTTCGTGAATTTTTTCTTCGCTCGGCAATAATAAATCTATTTTTTCCATATCGGCTTGGCTAATATTTTTATAAACATTTATTAAATCATTCAGCTGCTTAATTTTTCTCTTCTGCTTAAAATATTCCAATTCCTCATTATTGCTTATTTCCTTTTTTTTATTTTCTATTTCCTTATACTTCGGACCAACCACAAAAATATAGCCGCCGGCAAAAATTGTAAGGATTATCGCCAACATAAACAATTTAAAATATCGTGAAAAGACAAAATTTATTCTGTGTTTTATTTCTCCATTATCTTTTTCTTTCAGGTTGTTTTCAATATCTATCCCCATAATAAAAATATATATAAATAATTAAACAGTATAAACACTATTTATAATCAACAAATATGGATGTGTCCAGTACTAAATTTATATCATAACCAACATTATTAATATCACTATAATCTTTATTGTCCTTGGTGCTTCCTCCTTCATCTATGGCGCCCCTATTAACAAACGCGCTAATAGTGTATTCATCCGACAAAAACTGCTTAACCTGAGATTCAATAATGCTAAACTTTTTTGTCCTTGAATTTAATACATATTTACCTTTTGTATTCCCTGAAAAATTCAAATAATAAACATCCGATAACGTATTCTTTTCTAAATAATTAAAAAAATTGGTCCAATAGACGTGGCTTGACAATAAAATACTGGCCAAATTTAATTTACTTTTCAGTTCCTCAATTCGGTTATCTTGAATATATTTTCCCATTTTTTCCGTCTGGCTGTCTATTTGGGCAAGTTTTCCCTTAAATCCATAGTCCTTGCCTATTTCCTGCGCCTCCCGCCAAATTAACCAATAATAAACCCCTAAAACAACGGCTAAAGAAAAAATAACTGTCATTATCAAAAAAACAATATTTTTTCCCCAGTTGAAAAACACCACTGCATTATCCTTGATTAAATTTGTCTCTAAAATATCAGGGGTTGCCCACTTTTCGCCGCTATCCGTTTGCTTTAAACTATTGGTATATTTTTTGTTCTTTATTTTACTATTATTTTTTCTATCTTTATCTTCTTCTTTCTCCTTGTTAACGGGCAATAATTCTTCCCTGCTTCCAGCGCTATTTTTAGCGCTAAAAGTTTCTTTATTTTTTTTATTGTCATTCCCGCTTAACAATTTAGAAAACCACCGAGATAATCCTCTCTGTCCTTTTCTTTTTTCAGCTTTCAGCTTCTTTTTTTCTTCCTTTTTGTCAATGGCTTTTTTGTCACTAGCACTATTATTTTTTTGCTGTTGGTTAATAAGTTCTAAAATTTCTTTTCTCGATTTTTTTAATTTTTTCATATTTTCTATTGTCCGCCTATTATCGGCCGGCAGATCTGGTTTGCTATTTTTGCTCTTGCCATTTTTAAGGTCATCTCTTTCGCCAGCCAAAACCGAAGCCGATTCGATATCGGCGGCCTTGGTCCATTCAATCGCATCTTTTTTATCTTTGTCTTCTAAAAAATTTCTATTAACCTCCCTTTTTTTATCTTTATTATTGTGGGATAAAAAATTAATATCCATATAAAAAATTAAAAAAGTTAAATCAAGATCTATGGCATTAAATAAAATAATTTAATTTAAAAATTTCTTATTCTACTTCCCTCATGGCTGAACCGATTGCTACTGATAATTTCGGCCCCAATTCGGATAAAGACGGCATCAATTCAACCGGGCAGGAAATCGTTGACCAAGGATCGCCGATAATCACTTTTATATTTATAATTTTTGATAAATAATCAACAAAATTTGGCAAAAGCGCCGAGCCGCCCGATAATATAATTTTTTCCACTTTCTTATTATTTTTATTTTCAAACATATTCAACATATACTTAATTTCATTAATAACCGGGTCTATTATATCAATAATGGTCTGGGGTATGGTATCGCTATCACCCGAATTTATTGACGATATGCCTAAATCATATTTAAACTGTTCCGCTCTTTCGGCACCAATATTTAAATTATCGCCGATTGACTTTGTAATTGTCATACCGCCGATATCTATACTGCGATTTAACAACGGAATGTGGTTATCTATTATTGAAATATCGGTAGTACCCACTCCCATATCAATTATCATAACGGCTGATTTATCATTTCCCAATAACGACCTTATTAAAGAAAAAGTTTCTGTTTCCAAACTCAATAAATTGATTTTGGCTTCCTTAAAAATATTTATATATTTTTTAACCAATACTTTGGGCGCCCCAGTCAATAAAACTCTTTCGTTCTTGGTGCCCCTGATATTACTTTTATTTTCTTCTTTTTTTTTGCCAGCCTGGTTATTGTCAGAAATGACTCTCCAATCCAAAACCATCTCATCTAACGGCAGGGGAATAACTTTTTTTGCCTCCCAATGAATTGCTGATGATATATCTTTTTTGTCAACATTGGATAAATTCAAAACTGAAGAAAAAACCGAAAATGAAGGCAGGGTGGCAACCGCGTTTCTGGCGGTAAACCCGGCTTTATTGCAAACCCTATTAATAACCTTGGAAATAAAAATAATATCTTTCTGCCAATCGCCGTCAACTGAACTGTTTAAATTTTCTGTAAAACCATAGGTTGATAATCGCAATTTTCTTTTTTCCTTTCTTAACTCAACTATTTTAATGCTTGAACTTCCAATATCTACCCCCAAATAACTATTGTCATTATCATTGCCGCCGAACAAAATACCCATATTAAAATTGTATTATATTAATTTATATTATATAATTAAGATACCACCAATTCCGGCCAAAAGAGCCAACCAATTTAAATCAATTTACTTTTTATAAATTTAAAACCGCCCAAATTAAATATAAAAAATGTTAATATAAAATAATTATTGTGCTAAAATATTGATTAAAATAATTAAAATAAAATGTTATCCACATTTATCTATATTTATTATAACACAAAATAAAAAAAAAATATAATTTTCTAATGCCAATCAATCAAACTACTATGTACTTCTTCTCAAAATATAAAAAAATAATACTGATAGCCGGCTTTGCCATTGTTATTTTTATCTTGGGATATCTTCTTTATGTTTTATTTTTTAAGCCGTCGGCTTACATCCCGGTTGAAACTGAACCGGAAGCAACAACTACTCAGGCCGGTTTGCCAGAAGCAAAAACAGGCAGCGGACAAATAATTGAACCGGGCGGACAAGAAGTCTTTCCAACCACTCAGGCTGGAGAAGTTAAAAAAACAAGCGAGGTTGCCAATGGCGGTCTAACGCAAACAACCCAACTTAATCAATCACCCAGCTCGGGAATAACTCTAAGCAGCAACGGCTCTGACCTGCAATACCATGACGCCATAGACGGAAAATTTTATAGAATCACCAAAGACGGAGAAATTTTCGCTCTAACCGATAAAATTTTTCATAATGTTTCCGATATTACCTGGTCGCCCGATAAAAACAAGGCGATTTTGGAATATCCGGACGGAGCCAATATTATTTATGACTTTACCAACGACAAACAAGTAACCCTGCCGAAGCACTGGAAAGATTTTGATTTTTCTCCCGACGGCGACCAGTTGGTTATAAAAAGCATGGGGCTTGACCTGGAAAACAGATGGCTGGCAATTTCTAATTCCGACGGCTCAAAAACCCAGGCCATTGAAGCTTTGGGCGACAAAGACGATACTGTTTATCCTGCTTGGTCGCCCAACAATCAAGTAATAGCCCTATACACCGAAGGCATAGATTTTAACCGCCAGGAAGTCTTTTTTATCGGCTTAAATGATGAAAATTTTAAATCAGCCGTAATAGAAGGTCGCGGCTTCCAGCCAAAATGGTCACCCCAGGGCGACCGGCTCTTGTACAGCGTTTATTCCAACGACAATGACTTAAAGCCAATGCTCTGGATAGTTGAGGCTCAAGGGGATAATATCGGCAATAACCGAAAAAAATTAAACCTGGAAACCTGGGCCGACAAATGCACCTTTGCCAGCGACTACGAACTATACTGCGCCGTGCCGGAAAGTCTGGAAGAGGGCGCCGGCCTATTCCCTGAATTAGCCAAAAATACTTCTGACATATTGTATAAAGTTAATACCCGCACCGGCGCAAAAAAATTAGTCGCCGTGCCTGACGGTGCCTACAATATGTCCAATTTAATAATCTCGGACAACGGCTATTAT
>CAYMCJ010000018.1:0-20778 GCA_964388985.1 uncultured Gammaproteobacteria bacterium
TATTAATAAAATCTTTATAAATAAAACATAAAATTTTTATAACAAAACGGACTCCCTGACGGGAGTCCTCGGAGCCAACTCTGTAAACAGGGGAGGCCATTTGTATATTTACAATAGCATACTGTTTTTTAAGATGCAAGAGCCGATATCTGTTCCGCCAGATAATCATAAAAGCCGTATCATATTCGCTTAAAGTTTTGAATGTCCGCCCGACCGCCGGCCAACCGCTCGTCATCCATCGTAAAACCCTTGATAATATATTCTTTGAGTTTTTGGGTCGCCCAAATCCTAAATTGCGTGCCGCGGAGGGAATTAACCCTGTAACCGACGGAGATAATAGCGTCTAAATTATATAATTTAATAGGTCTTTTCACCTCCTTGTCCCCTTCTTTTTGAACTACCGAGGAATCCTCGGTAGTTTGATTTTCGCTAAGCTCGGCCTCATTAAATACATTTTGCAAATGCAAGCTTATATTAGCCACACTGCAGTCAAATAGCTCGGCCATTTGATCCTGCGTTAACCAAACCGTGTGGATATCTTAAATTGAGTTACCGAGGATTCCTCGATAACTCGCCGGGGCAGTTACACAATATTACTGTGTAACTGAATTTTCGCTATCTTCAGCCGAGTAAATAACAATCTAATATTTTATTCTTAAGAAAATAATCCTCTCGCGAACGCCCTTCCAGAGTTTTTACCGGCGCCGACAAAAACTCGTTGGCCGATAAAAAATGGCAATAGATTGATTACTTAGTTTACAGACTTCCTTAGCCCAATTAATGGCCTCAGAAAACATGCACCAAGTTACATATCCCAAAACCGGCATAATATCATCGATATCTTTATTTGCACCTTTGGGCATATTTATCGTTTTGTTGACCTCAACAAAATGATCGCCCACTGATTGCTCAGCATTTTCAGTTTGTCACATTTTGTGACAGACTCATTTCCCTCGTTTTTTAACCAGTTACATTTTGTAACGGGTTGTATTTTTTAAAATTTCCCAATGTCCACCCTTATCCGGTCCGATTCTTTTTATTATTTTTTTGTTTTTTAATTTCTTTAAATTATTTCCAACATTATTTTCAGTCATATTTATTTTTGTAGAAATCTCAACAATAGATATTTTTTTATCCTCTTTCATCAATTCAATGATTCGTTTTTGATTTTCGGATAATTTTTCACCCCCTTTTTCACCCCCTTTTTCACCCCCTTTTTCACCTTCCTGATATTTCTCAAGTCTTTGCTCAACTGTCATTTTTTGCAAATCAGGTCTATAAAAGGTAATGCCAAAATAAACCTCGCTGATTTCAATAATAGGATGCGGCAAAAGATATTCGTCCATCATTTCGTTTATCCTCATCAGTCCGGAGCCAATTTTTTCAACTAAATCCATTCTCTGCATCAAACCAAAAAGTAAAATATTTCTAGGATAGCTCCGCTTATAAAAATCTTTAACTTTAACTTTACTGGCCAGATTAACCGGATTATCAATCACCACTCTGTCGGCATAAATATTAATTTGAACATTGGCTCCCGAAAAATAATCACGATGAGCCATGGCGTTTAGTAAAGCCTCTTTTAAAGCCTCCTCCGGCAACTCTAATATTTCCTTGCGCGGACCGCCACCCCTAATAATATATTCAATATTTAATTTTGACTTTATATAATTAAAAGCTTCTTCATAATTTGTATACAAATCATAATCAAATTCCCGGGCATCTATCACCTTAGTTTTAGTTTTTCCCATAAACAAAGCACAGGTTACGGTGCCACCGCGTATAAATTTTGAAATTTGCTTACAAAACAAAAGAACTCCGGTATTTTTCAACTTACCGCTTGAAAGCAAACTCATGTTTTGCAAAACTTTTTTATAATTTAATTTAGTCTTAATTCCAGTCGTTTCCAAAAATCGCTGATAGGCAATTTTATTGAAATCATTATCCACATTAAATTTTTCATTAACCATTTCATCATACGTAATCAGCCCCTCTCTCATGAAAAAATCCCTAATCTCGTCTCGTGACAACTGCTGACTATTGGCTCCTTGGCGCATATAAAATTTGCCATTAGACGAATGCGGTTTTTTCTGGCTTTCTGGAACATTAATAATTAAAACGCCTTCAATTTCTTCGAGTTTAACTAAAAAACTAGGGTCAAAATTTCGAACCAAATCTTGAATTTCTGATTTTAATTTATTGCTAATGTTTACCGGCCTGATTTGGCCGTCATCACTTACGCCAATTAAAATATAGCCGCCGGTGGCATTGGCCATGGCGCAGATTTCTCGAGCCAGGTTGGAATTATAACTCTCTTTAAATTCCAGATTATAACCCTCGCCCGTTTGTATTAAAAAATTTAATTCTTTTTTAGTCACAAAGTTATTTTAGTGATTTTTTCTTTATTAAAAATATTAATTATTATCACCCCATTATAGCAGGTTTAATAATCATTATCAAGGCTAATATTAGATAAAATATTAATAAAATCTTTATAAATAAAACTTAAAATTTTCTAAATCGTTTTAAACTGATATTAAGAGATAAACGCGGCGGCTGATACGCTAATCTTCTTCCCCGCCCCAAAACAAAAGACCCGAGCAACGCCCGGGTCTTTTTTTCTAAACTGAAAATCAACTATTTGATTTCACCGACGCCGATCTGACGCAGATTAGCATTGGTAATGCCCAGACCGAACTTCCGCATTAAAGCGAAAGCGTCAGCCGGACGGCCCATATAATGCATCTTCAAGTCAACCGGATTAATATACCAAGCTTCACCGTGATCCTCTACTTTGAGCAGGATACGACCCGCTAAACGAGCCGGCGCCTTACCCTTATAGGAATCAAAGTTCTTGTTGTTTATACCTAGCGCCATATTACGCATGACAGCAAAAGCATCAGCCGGACGACCCAGGTAATACTTCAGGCCATCAATCGGATGAACATACCAAGCCTCCCCCTTCTCTTCTACCTGCAAGAGAATCCGACCGCTTAAACGCTTGGCTAAAGCCTTGTTAATCTTCTTAACCAAGTTCTTTTCCAAAGCGATAAAGTTAGCCGTGTTGTTGGCATCTTGATAGTTGATCAATCCTTGACCAGTTATATTCACGTCCGGTACGGCGCCGCAAACTTTTCTGGACGCGTCCTGTTGAGCCGCGGTTAAGGAGCAGATAGACGGGGTACGGGCAGTAACATTACGATATTGGTAGCCGGCAAAGCAGGCCGCCGCGTAATCGCCATAAGTCACACTCGTGCAAGCCGGAGTATAGGAACCGCCGCCGCCGCTACTACCAGAATTAGCAACGCAAGATGATCCGCTGACAGAATAACCGGTATTGCAGGTTATAGTACAGCTAGGATAAGCGCTGACGGAACCATGAGCGACAGAAGTGGTGTCGCAAGTTGAACCGACGACAAAATCCGATAAGTGAGTGGTAGTGAAAGTACACATGCCGGTAGTGACCGCGCCAACTACGCAACCCCCTCCTAATTGTATCCAAGAACCGCCCGGAGTTTTTGAATAAACGTCTATGGAAACTCCATCAGTTAAACCGGTAACCGGGATTGAAATGGTGACCCCCGGAGAACTAAGTTCTAGGCCCAAGCCCGGTAAACCGAACTGCAAAGAGCCGACCGAATCTATCGGAGAACCGGTCAAAGTGGCCGTTCCGGCTGTCAAAGTCGACATGTCAAAACTACCGGTAGAAGTCATAACAGTACCTGCCGGGATAACGATTGTCGCTCCACCGGATGTTAAAGTAACTTTCTCTTTGAAAGTAATAGCCGTGGTACTGGACGCATTACCATTATTGGGAATCATGACTCCGGCCTGAATCAAATCGCCAATTGTTCCCGGAGTAACGGCGTAACCGTCAGTTGAATCATACCCTCCGGCCGGAATATAGCCGTAGCCGTAGCCATAGGCATAGGTGGAAGAAGCGACGCCGGTCATACGATAACCTGCTGTAGTGCCGTGATCAAAACCGCTACCATAACCATAGCCGTAACCATAGCCGTAACCCCAACCAGTGGTCGGAGTGCCGGTCTGACGGGCGAATTGCGCATAGATAGTCGGGGCCATCGCCAAACAGACGATTAAAACCGCTAACGCGATTTTTGTTTTTAAAAATTTACTGACAAAGTACTTAATTTTTTTCATAGTTTTCACTTTTAATTTAAAAAGTATATAATAAATTTTAATATTGTTATTACAAAAAAAACTGGACGGAATCAATATAATATTATTATACTACTAATGAACGATTGAGACCAGCTTTTTTTATTTTCTGTCAATGATTAATAATTTTTGCTAATATAAGTATAATATAAATTAAGATAAAAAAGTTATCCACATGCTAAAATTTAAAAAAATCTTTATATTTTCTTTATTGTTCCTAATTATCGCCTGGGGAGCTTACTTACGTTTCTATAAAATAGGCGAACAGTCTTACTGGATTGACGAAGGTTATACGCTTAACGCCGTCGTTTCAATTTTAGCTAAAGGCTACCCTATTTTAGATTCAAATCAGATCTATAACGCCGCTTATCTAAATACTTATCTTATCTCCGGCGCTGTTTCGCTCGGAGGTTTTAATCCGATAGCGGCCCGGAGTGTTGCGGTCGTTTTCGGAGTCGGGATTATTTTTCTCGTCTATCTAATCGGCCGAAAATTCTTCAATCGATGGGTTGGTCTGGGCGCGGCTTTTCTAACCGCTTTTTCTTATTGGGAGATTGCTTGGAGTCGGCAGGCGCGGATGTATATCCAATTACAATTCTTTTTCCTCCTTTCCCTTTATCTCTTTAATTCTCTTCTGGAAAAATTTTCCTATAAGAAACTTATCTGGTTGATTTTGGCGACCGCGGCGACGATATTAAGTCATTACTTCGGTTATTTTTTGTTGGGAATATATGCTCTGAATTTAATCATTAGATTAACTCCAGAACATTACGGTAAGATAAAAACTTTTTTCCGAAATAAAATCCGACGTCTTGTTGTCGGCGCGGTGATAATTATTATCGCGCTGATACTAATAAAGCTCGGCTTTGACCTGACTGGCCAGATTAGTCAACGCGAGTCATTTCTCGGTTTCAGTTATCAAGGGTTCTTATGGCACTATCTGCCGCTAATTGTAATTACGGCTTTAGCGGGAATGGTAATCGCGGTTTTAAAGGAAAAGAAATCCGGATCCGGATTATTTCTGGCTGGCGCCTATCTTATTCCTTATCTGATTATAATTTTCAGCGCCAGCGTTATCCATTTCCGTTATTTGTTTTTTATTCTACCCCTGCTCTATATTTTTAGCGCCTCTCTGTTCGGAGCGATCGGCGAAAAACTAAAAAAAACAAACCTGATATTCCCGGTCTTAATTCTGGCTTTGGTTCTTTTTTCAATCATTATTACTCCGCGATCCTTCTCCTTCCTCCCCCGCGCTGACTATTACCTTGAACCCTTTACCCCACAACCGGATTTTAAAAGCGCTTACGAAGCTATTAAGGTTAACGGCTGGGATGATAATAAAACTATCATTTCACCCTTTACCCAGATGGATAAAGTTTATCTGGGCCGAAGCGATTATTGGCTGGCGATTAGTCTGGACGGGAGAAAATTAGATAAGAGTAAGTTGGGCGAGCGCGAATATTATAATAACGCTATAACTATTCCTGACGCTGAGAAACTGCAAAATATAATCATTTCCAAACACGGTTATATCGTCGTTGACGATATGGCATTATCTGTTAGGCTGGATAAAGATATAATTGATTTAATCGGACAGCAGAAATTAATTTTTAGTGACCAGGGAAATATAGGGAGTAGAATTTGGGTCTTTTCTTTTTAAATCTATGGACAAAATAAAAAAAATTAGTCACTGGTTAAAAAACAACATCTTGGACATTTTGATTATAGGACTGACGTTTTTCTGTTTTTTTAATGTTTTAAACAAATTAGACGACGCTTTTACGGTCATTGCTAATTCCTTGGCGATCTTTATCGCCATTTGGTATTTTATTAAATTTAAGAAAGAAACAATTAATAAAATAATTCAAAAATTAATTAAACAACCTTCCCCGAATAAAATAAAACTTTTATATTATAACGGACGAAGCGGAGCCTTTCATATTTTTTCTTTTTCTAGACAGCATCTTTGGGCGGCAACCTCTTATCTTTCTACTCTTTCTAAGCAATATTTTTTGACTACAATTTTTTATCTTTTTGCTCTTCTTAAAAAATATTTTTCAATCATATTTAGATTCGTATATAAAAAAAGATGGGAAATTATCTCCTATCTTTTTCTTTTATTACTGCTACTAATTACTTTGGGGCAATTTTTTAATTGGTCTCGGATTGAAAAATATCAAACATTAATGATAGTTATGGCTGTTTTAAGCGGCGGGTTGACTATATGGTATAACAGAAACAGGGTTGAAAAAGAAATAGAGAAAGAGAAAGATAAAGAGGAAAGGGCGGAAGAAAACAGAAAATTAGAATTCTCAGACAAGTTTCCAAAAATAAACAAAATCCCTGTTTTAAGAAATTTTATTAAATGGATGTATAAGGAGGGATGGGGGTATTCCGTGATTTTAATATTAATAGTGTTAGTAGGATTTGAACTTAGGATATATGGTTTGGGGAATTATTCTTTCCAGGATGACGAAGGTTTTACAAACAGTGCCGCCGCCGGATATTTATTTGAGGGAAATCATTATAGATGGGATTGGATCTCATGGAATTCGCTTAAAGAAGAATGCCTAGATCAAAATCCTTCTTGTTTTTATCCCAGATCATTTCCGTATACGTGGCTAGTTTCAAAATCTTATCTTATTTTTGGTATATCCGAATTCAGTACGAGAATAGTGGGCGTAATATTGGGAACTTTATTAATCTTATTTAGCTACTTTATTTTTAAAAAAACACAACTTCCTAAAAAAGCGGCTCTTTTGGTTTCTTTCGCATTAGCAATCAATTATTTATTAATACTCTATTCCCGCTTTGCCAGAATGTATTCTTTTGTAGGTTTAATCGTATTATTCTCTTTCTATTTCTTTTACGAGTTCGCCATAAGAACGGATTCTTTGACATTATTAAAATATGAATTTAAGAAAAAATATATTTATTTGATTTTTTTAGTTCTTAGCCTATATCTGGGGCGTATTTTACACACTACAACTTTAATTTTAATCCCTGTTTTTATTTTATTTTATTTTATTTATAATCTGAACAAAAAAGGGATTAAAAAATTTAATTATTGGGGTTTAGGCGTTCTACTATTTTTAACCGGAATAATAAGTTATCTATTTAATATTATTGCCGTATTGAAAACTTTTATAACCTTTAGATATCCTCCTGAAGAATATATTTATTTTTTAAAAGTTTTAATTGATTCTCCTTTCATGAAGGATTTAAATATAATTCTTTTATTTTGTTTTTTGTTTTTTTTGCTATTCACTTATAAAAAATGTAAAGCTTTTCTTTTAGTTTTCGCGATATTTATTTTTTCAATTATAGCTTATTTATACTTTTTAGACCCCAATCAGATGATTTCTGCTAAGTATATCTCACACATTATTCCCTTTAGCATATTCCTGATAGTTTTATCTTTTTACTTTTTATCCCAACTGTATAAAGCGAAAACATCTATAATCATCTTCGTTTTCATGCTTCTTCTGCTATTATCTTTTAATTTTAGTGAAATTAAGTCTATATATAATTTTGATAATGAAATAAGCTTCCCGAAGTATGAAAAGGCTTGGGAAGTAATAACCCATAATTTTGACCGTTCGAATGAAGTTTTAATGGGCGTTGCAGTTCAAAATAGTTATTATTTACAAAAATCAAATATTACTAACATTATAAGCATTCGCCAAGGATATGATAATTATAAATTTGATAATTTTACTTTAGATATTAAAAATCATAAGAAGGGATGGATCACTTGGTCATTAGACAAAAGTTTTCATGTTGATTCAGATATAAAAAGTTATATTTATTCAAATTTTAGAAAAATTGGCGGCCAGGGCATAGATAATACCGGTGTGGAAGTTTTTTATTTTGACGAATCTATGATTAAATAATAATATTTAAAAGCTAAACTTTGATATATTTTGTTAAATATATATACTCAAGACTAAACCAAATAAAATAAGATGTAATAGTCGCGATTGCCGCTCCATAAATACCAAATAATGGTATTAATAAAAAGTTAAGAACGATATTTATTAAGGCTGCGAATAAACCAAAAATAAATATTTTTTTTGTTTTATCCTTTAAAATTAATATTTCTTGTGTAAAAGACTGTAAGACAGCCAATAAAGGAAACAGACCTAAAAATTTTATAAGCAATCCTACATTTTCAAATCCATCCCCATAAATTATTTTTACTATAGGATTTGATAAAAATAAAAAAAATAAAAATAGTCCAATATTAATTAGGGCTATTTTTTTTATAGTTTTTTTAAACAATAACTCCGAATTATTTTTTATAAAAAGAGGCATAACCCCTAAAATAATTGGAGCGGAAATTATTATTGCGTTTTGAGTAGTATCAGCTGCAATAGAATAGAGCCCCACCTCTTTGACGCCAGATAAAAAGGATAACATAACAACGCTAACCTTTGATAAAATAATATAAGAGATACCTGTTAAAGAAAGAAAAAAAGCTCTTTGCAAAATAATTTTTGCAAGATCAGGTTTGTTTTGTAAAAATCCTTGAAAACTAGAAGTAAATTTATTGTGTAGAATAATAAATCCTGCTAAAAAAGACAAGGAATATCCCAAAATAAAAGAAATTAACAAAGTTTGTAAATTTAAATTGCCAAAGAAGAAGAAAACCAAAATAAGACTTATTTGGAAAAAATATTCAATAAAGTAAATGATGGCATTATAAACAAGCCTATGGGCTGCTTCGAAATAAATGACTACAGACCCCCATAAATTAATAGATACCATCAGAAGAATAAAAAGCCAAAAATTTTCTTTTAAAACAGCTATGTTAACAAAACATAAGAATAAAAATAAAAAAATCGATGCAAAAAAAGAAAAAAGCATCTTTAATTTTAAACTTTTATAGAACATTTCCTGAGCAATCTTGTTGAATTTATTTTCCGTAATCTCTTTCTTTATGGATACTTGAAAACTTGTTCCGAAGAGTAAGCCAAGCATTGAAATATAGGCAAGAATTAATGAGAAAGAGCCATAAATTTCAATACTGGCTGCTTTAGGAATAAAAATAATAAAAAATAGTCCAGAAACAATAAAAATTAATTTTGATATAATCGTCCAAAAAGTTTCTTTACTTACTTTATTTGTATATATAATTTTTTTTAATCTGTTCATAACCATTTTTTTATCCTTTATAAAAATGCATCAACATTCCTTGAAGTTTATTTTTCGTATTTAAATTTAGATTCATTGCTCGTAATTGTACTTTAAATCCTGTAGTTTCAAAAAAGTTAATAAAAAAAGAAATCTCAGATTGTTTTTTAGGGTTGTGATGATATTCAATGATCCACTCTTTTACTAAATCAATTTTATTTTTTTTATACAGTTCGTTTATAACTCTGAATTCTTCTCCTTCAATATCCATCTTACATAGATCAATTTCTTTCTGTAATAAATCAGAAAAATTTATACAATCCACATCCTCCCCCATTTCTCTCTTTTCTCGATTTATTTTAGATACAACTGAACCATTTTTAGAAGATAAAAAAGATATTTTTCCGTTTTTATCAGAAACGGCACAATTAATGCAAGCTATATTTTTAAAATTTGAAGTGTTCATAAGCAAGTATTTAAAATTAACCGGGTCTGGCTCATAACAGATTATTTTACATTTAGGAAACCTGAATTTATAATAGAGCGTAGTTATTCCTATATTTGCACCAATATCATAGATTATAGAATCTTCTTTTAAATCAATGGAGTAATCACCTCTAAAAAAAATTTCTCTAAACAATAAAAAGAATAAGGAATAATCTGGAAAATGTACTTTATGATTAAAAATATATTCCGATTTAATTTTAAAATTTCTAAATAGAAAGAATTTTATTAGAAACAAGATATAATAATATAATAGCTTAGGCCTATTTTTAGTCTTATTACTATAAAAATAAACCATATCTAAATAAATTATTCCCGCCCATTTAACTAATTTCATATTATTTTTTTAATATAAAGCATTCAGTTATAGCTTTCCAAGACCTTTCTCTTTTTGTAACATACTCCCCTAAGTTAAATTCAAAAAAAATACCAGAATCGGTTTTATAAACTTGTTTGTACCCTGCATTTTTAGCTAAATATGTAATGTCTTCCAGGTCATATAAAAATTTGTGATGAAAAAACATATGAGATAAACCCTGCAAGTAAAAAGCAGACGTAACTTTCTCTCCCGTATGTTCTTCTAAATGAGCTTTCAGAAAAGCAGATTCTTCAGATTTTCCATATATCTTTTTAAAACTTTTTTCTAAAGAAGGGACACATATGATCTGTATACCACCGTCTTTTAAAATTCTATAAGACTCTTTCAGATAATCCTTAAATTCATTCCGATATATATGTTCAATCACATGTGATGAGAAAATAAGATTTATAGATTTCATTGAAAAAGGAAGTTTTTTAGTGATATCTATATGAACTTTCCCAGGAATGCCGGTGTTAAGAAAATCTTTTAGAGGATGATTATCAGCTCCAAAATTTACCCTTCTTATCTCATTTTCATATAAGAATTTTCTAATTCTATTTTTAGTAAAAAAATGTCCGTTTAAAATCCAATTTTTTATACTAAGCAATTCAAAGTGTAGGTTTATTAATAATTCATATGCAATACCTCCACGTGGAAATTTTTTTTCTAATAATTTAAAATTCATTTTAGTATCTCCTTAAATTTATGACCCAAAATAACTATTTTTACAAACGAACTGTGAGGTAAAAATGAAAGCAAGTATACAACATTTATTAAAGCCTTTCTTTCCCGATTATATTTAACGGATTCAATCAGTGATTCCCGGCCATCTTTTAAACTCCCGGAAAGTATTTCATTTACACCTTTCTCAAAATAAATATAACCCAATTTTTTCGGATTATATTTAACATAATCTTGTTTAAACTCTTTAAGAAAAATCTCATAAAGATCGTGTTGATATTTTGCTTTTTTTATTATCTGTCCAGTCCCTGTTAAACGATCTTGATGGTCGGTATAGTAAATTCGCACGGTTTTTGGAATAAAAAGACAATTATATCTTTTTAAAATGGTTAACCATAAAATATCTTCATTTTGCCCGGACATATTCGGGAACCGGTATTTTAGATTTTTAATTAAATCCCCCTTTATTACCGCTTTTTTTTCTCCCGACATTTTTTCACCTTTTATCCAGTCAAAATACGTAATAATTTCATTATTACGAGGATATTCGCCAATTATAATGCCGTTTTTATCTTCACAGTTAAATAATAATACCCCTATTTTAGGATCTTTTAGTTCTTCAACTTCTTTCACTATAATTTTTAAGGCATCCTTTTTAAGTTCATCATCAGAATCAAAAGGCATGACATAATCCCCTTGAACCACATCAAAACCTTTATTTCTGGCAAAATTTACCCCCTTATTTTCTTGATAAAAATATTGGATCCTGTTGTCTTTGAGATATTGGCTTATTAAATCCCTTGTCTTATCCGTGGATCCATCATCAACGATAATTAACTCCCAATTTTTATAAGTTTGGTTTAAAACTGACTTTATTACTCTTTCTATACACCAAGCTCTATTATACGTGGGAATTACAATTGAAATTTTTTTTGTTTCTTTATCTAATATTTTTTTATTTTCTTCAAACGATTCAATTTTAATTCCAATTCTTCCGGCGTTATCAATTCTATTAAGAAGAATCGGTCTATTTAAAAAATATTCATCAACTGCTTTTTTTGAACCCGCCCAATATCCATAATCGTCTAATATTAGAACACCATTTTTTGTCAAAACAGGGAATAAATAATCTAATTCATGTTTTGTGGATTCATACCAATCGGTATCTAACCTTAACAAAGCAATTTGGGAAGGTATTGTATCCGGGATAGTCTCTTCAACTTTACCTTTGACAAACACCATCTTATCTGCAGGATATTTCGTTAAGTACATATTATTTTTAACTTCAGATAAAGCTGAAAAGCAAATTTCATTAAAATCTTTTTTTTGTTTTTTCTTCCATTTTGAAATCATATTAAAAGATTCAGCTGATACATGCGTATCCTCCTTCCCGGGTTCTGACATTCCCTCAAAGGTATCATAAAGATATATTTTTCGATTTGTCTCTTGCATTTCAAGCAGAGTGAGAGCAATTAACATAGTACTTCCCCCCTTCCAAACACCACACTCAACAAAATCACCCGGTATTTGGGAATTAACAATATATTCCACTGATTTATACAATGCGTACATTTTTTCCTTTGAAGTCATCGTATAATCTTGGCAAGTATTGTAGATTCTTCCGAATCTTCCATCCTCACGAATAACATAATCAGCTTTGATAAGCTCATAGCCGACTGCGTTTGATAATTTTTGAATATTCCTTTTTAGCATGCTCAGCATAAAAAAATAGTTTTATTTTGTCATTTATAAATATAATTGAATTGATATTCTCTTTTTAAAACCCTCAATACCACAAATTTATTTTTTTTTACACACCACCATCAAAGACTTTCCAATGAAGTCATAGTTGGCTCGTTTAAACAACCAATTAAAATGAAGCCCAAAAGGCAACTTGGCCATGGCGCCCAAAGCATAAACCCGTGTTTTCAGTATCGTAAACCCATGATTTCTAGCTATTGTCGTTATCCTTTCTTTGGAAAAAGATTGGAGGTGTCCCACCCGGTGAAATTTACCGCCGCAATGGGGACACACAAAACTGTTTTTTTCCAAAATTTCATCGAAAGGTACGGTCAAGACAAAGACACCGCCCCAATCAAGCACTCGATAAATTTCGTTTAATCCTTGTTCGATTTGCTGGTCCGTTAAATGTTCGATGACTTCAATACAAAAAATGGTTTTAAATTTATTATCCGAAAAATGTAAATCCGTTATCACTCCTTCTTTGACAAAATCAACTTTCGGATAAAGATCAATCCCCATCACCTCTTTATAACCGTGGTTTTTAATAACCTCAATCAAAGTTCCTGTTCCGGCGCCAATATCTAAAATCGGCCCTCTGATTAATTTTTTAGACAGTTTGAATATTAATTTGGAAACTTTGTCGCCAAAATATTTATGCCCCAACTTATCTCTTTTCTCTTTTGAACATTTTTCCAAAATTTTTTGATATTTTTCATTATCCATTTTGTTTTGTTTGATTATTAGATTATATCACTTATTGTATATAAATATTTTCCATTTACATTTGACTCAATTTTTTGAACAAACTCCCATTTTATTATGCAATGTTCATCCATTACTAATTTTATACTTTTATTAATGTTTTCTATATCTCTTTCGTTTTTTTCTTTATTCAAAATAATTTTACAAACTATCAAATCATAACTTTTCTGAACTATTTGAAATTTTTTAACCCAATCTTTCATATAAAATAAATGGGTAAAATATTCTCCATCAATCAACTCGCCATTTTTTGTTTTAAATAAGTTTACATCCCGCCCCTTAATGGCGGTAATTAATGGCAACCCTCTTCCACAAGAGCATTCCTGTTTTTCAGAAGAGATTGCAATATCTCCAATATCATATCTTATTAAAGGCATTGAAAAATTATTTAATGTTGTGACATATACCCTTCCTAATTCACCTGGCTTGCAGGGCTCCAATTTATCATTTAAAATTTCAAAATAATGATGAAAAATATTCAGATGTAATCCTTCGTTTTGTGAACAAGAGCAAGCAATATCTCCGACTTCCCTGGACCCGTATCTGTTAAATACTTCTGCTCTAAAAACTTCCTCTATATTTTTTTTCATTTCCGGATACAACGTGCCTGCAGAAGTCATAATTCCTCTTGGAGAATAAACCTCTAAATTATTTTTTCTAATAAATTGACTCAATTCATAAATAGATTGAACATAGGCTTCAATTATTTCTGGTTTATATTTATTTATTTTCCATACATATTTAGCTATGTCCGTTCCCGACATTCGAAAAGAATTCAACATCATTCTTCGACTGACGAAATTTTGAATTTTAGCCTTAAAACCATAACCGCCTCGCAAAATATCTCGTTCCGAACCCCATAATTTAACCATTCTACAAGGATATTTGACCACAAAAGAATAAAATAACCATTTGTTCGCCATTATACTAGTCCAGACATTTTTATCTTGAATAAACTTTATTGGCTCGCCAGTTGAACCTCCTGAAGTATTTAAATATGGTTTTCTAGAATTATAATCAGGATCTTTAGATTTCAAATCTTCAAAATTATTTCTAATTATATCTTTCGATAAAACCGGAATTTTACTAAAATTATCAAGATTTACTTTTCCGTCGATAACAACTCTTTTTTCATTTAAAATTTTAGTATAATATGGCACATATTTCCAAGCATGCAACAAAATTTCTCTTAATTTTTTTTCTTGGTTTTTAAAATTTTCTTCCAAGGTATTGAATTCAAACGATTTTAACGCATAAAATTCGGGAAAAATGTTTTTTCCTGACAACTTCAATCCCAAATTCAATAAAATGTTTTTCATTTGGTTATCATCTCTAAAAATTTATTGACATTGATCGTGATATTATGATTTTCTCTGGCGTATTTACCGGCGTTAGCGCTCATTTGAGAGTAAAGTTCGCCATCCGACAATAATCTTTGTAAATTTTTTACCAACAAAGCAAAGTCATCATAACAATAAAAACCGCAATTGTACGCGGTAATGAAATCATCGGGGTTAACATTTAGTGATAAAATAGGTGTCTTGTTTTTGACCGCTTGAATGAAAGTGTTGGGAAAACCCTCTTGAATCGAGGTGTTGACAAATATTTTCGCCTTGGCAAAATAATCATCAACTTGTTGGAAGGGAACGAATTCAATAAACTGCAAATTGGCGATATTTCCCGATTTCTTTTTTAAATCCCTTGATAACTCGGGTTGATCGGTTGCCGCAGCGCAAATCATGACGAACTTTTCTCGCGGGATCGATTTCGCCAATTCCAAAAAAAACGCCGGCCTTTTCCAGTCTTCCGAACGACCCACCCACAAAATAAATTCTCCTCGCCCCTTTAATAATTCGCCGTTTAGAGGATAACTTGATTTCAGCTGATAAGCTTGGATATTTTCTTTAAATAACTCTTTATTTTGAAATTGATTTTGAACGATAATTTCATTGGCTAATTTAAAATTGAGTTTGATTAAAAATCTTGTCACCCAATTTCGATATAGTTTATGCGTTCCGTCCGTTTCGCTATCATGAGCGACCATATACACAAACCTCTTTTTTTTAAATCGGCAATATAAAGCAATCAGCCCAGATTGTGCCGTTAAAGTTCTTTGGATATAAATATCGGCATTAATTTTGTTAAAAATTTTAAAAAAATTCAACGCTTGCCTCAATATATTATTTTTTAAATTCAAAGACTTCCACACCGACACCCCGCCATATGTTTCAACCTCTTTTTGACCATAATCGGCAACCATAAAATGAACATCAAACTTTTTACTGCGAGCCAATTCTGTTGATAATAAATATAATTGAACTTCTGCCCCGCCAAAAGTAGATTTTACTTCTGGATTAAATAATTGATAGGCTTTGGGCGCCATGAAACAAATTCTCATAAACTTTTCATGTTATAATCTTGATTGCTTTTTACAACTCCCCCACATATTTGGATAAACTGCTAAAGGCATTTCTGATAAAAAATATAAGGCCAAAGGGCCGAGTAAACCAATCTTTTTACGTACTTTATCTTTATTGTGCTGTGTTAATATATTTCCCTTCTCTATAGTGACGCCAGAAAAACCTAATTTAATCAAACATTTTTTTAAAGAGCTAGGTGTTTGAAGAGAACAATGATATGTCCTCCATTTAACCAATGATCTGCCGCTTATAATCTCCCAGGGGATATTTATAAGCTTGTTTGGCGTTTGAAAAATAAAGGTGCCGCCAGTCCTCAAGATTCGTCTCACTTCATTTTTTAAAAAGTTGTCAACGTTTGGAATGTGTTCAATAACATCAAACATTAATATAACATCAAAAGTATTATTTTCAAAGGGAATATTTCCTGCCTCGTATGTATTTAAATTATTAGATATTTCCGGATAAAATGTCTTTCCTTTTTCTATAGCATTTTTATTAATTTCAACGCCAAAAATATTCTTATAACCCAAGGAGTGCAAATTAAAAATTAAACTTCCATAATTACATCCAACATCTAATATTTTTGCGTCTTTAGGAATATTGAATTTTAGAAAATAATCTAAAGAAGATTGAATATTCCCCAGTTCACCGTCTTGGATTATAATTTTGTTTTCTCGCCCCCCTTTCATAAAAGCTTCATATATTCTATTAAAACAACGTTCCAATCATAAATACTTTTTACCTTCTCCAACGCTAGTTTCTGCAATTTAGTTAACTTATTTTGATCATTGACAATACTATTTAATTTTAACTTCAAATCAACAGAATCTTTAGGATTGACCAAAAGACCCGCGTTGCCAACCGTTTCTGAACACCCGGAAACGTTTGTAGTAATTATAGCGCAACTCGCGCTCATCGCTTCAAGAAGAACAATGGAAGCGTTTTCTTTTTCTGAGGCTAATACAAATATCTCAGACTGTTCTAATAGATTTCTATATTCTTCCCCGCTATTATCAAGCCAACCGTGAAAAAATATTTTTGTTTCAGATGTCTCTGCTAATCTTTTTAATTTCGGCATCATCGGACCAGCGCCGGCAATATGGACTTCATAACCAATATCTTCGTCTAAAACAGCCTGAATCAGATATTGAAAACCTTTATTTACTAATAATCTGCCCGAAGAAAAAATATACTTCTTTTTTTCTTGCGGTGTAAATTTATTATTATTAAAACCATTGGGAATTACTTGAATTTTTTCCTTATCAAATTTCGGATAAATTTTTAATATTTCCTTCTTGAGAAAATAGGAAGGTGAAATAATTTTATCGGCATTATTCAAAATATTCTTCCAGATACCTACCAAGAATGGATATAATGATTGAAAACGGACATTATATCCCAAAATATCACTCCCATGACTGGTAATAACATACGGCAAACCAAATTTCTTCTTTAATCTTAAAGCTAAGACTCCAGTCGGTATAATAAAATGACAATGACAAATAGCGTATTTATTTTTCTTTAGAAGCTCCTTGCACTTAAACCACCCGGAAATAAGATATGTCGCCTGCTCCCAGGGATGACAAAGTTCTTTTTTGCTTCTCCAGCATTTAACTCGATGAATCCTAAAATTGCTATTAACTTCTTTATATTTAGGCAGATCTTTATATCCCATAGTTACTACATCAATATCAAAATCGCCGATTTTTGATAGGCGTTCAGCAATCTCATAAGACACCGGACTGGCCCCTCCCCCCAATGGCGGAAATTCGTAATTTAAGACTAGGATTCTTTTTTTATTACTTAAATCTATCATTATTTTATATCTTCAACTTTACGAATTAATAAATCTATTAATGCTCGGCGCCAAATTTTTTATTTTAACAAAGTTTGCTCTTTAAAAAAGTATTTTCAAAATTATTTATTCTCTCGTCATCATCTTTGATTTTTATATATTCCATATCGCACTTAATAACCCCGTCTTTAAAGAAAAAATTGATAAACATTATAATGGCTGAATTATCTTTAGGAATTTTATTCTTTATCTCATTAAGTTTAGCTCTTATTGAAGGCAAACCGAAGTGATAAGAACTGCCCTCGGAAAGATCAACAATTAAAATAGCTGAATTCTGAGCGGCTAATCTAGTATTTTTATTTAAAATAACTTCTAATATATCCGGCCGTTTTTCCATAAACCATAATTTCAAGTTATAATTAATTCTGCTACTCAGACAAACGGTACTCCAAATATTATCTCGCGATAAAAACGCCGATAAATCGCCTTTCTCTCTTAGGGCCATCTCATAAAATTCATTGGAAATAATATTCTTTCCTAAAAGTATCGGAAAATCTCGTTTTAAAGAAGCTAATATTATTTTAGGTTCATCGGATTTCAATTTTATCTCTATCTCAAAATCTTTATAGCCCGACAAATCACATTGACCTACAAATTTCTCAATCTTTGACTTTAATAAAGAATTATCGTCCCCTATTCTAATTAATTCTACACCCAGCCCGTCATTAAGCAAAAAGTCTAAAGGTGGATTACCAAATTCTAAACTATTAAGTATCCCGCGTCTTTTAAATTTATAAGCTAAAAGCAGTTGGACGAAATATCTATTAATGTTAATATTGCCGTTTCGGAAATCTTTTACAAAATTATCACAGACAATTTTTATTCCGGGGATATCTTCTAGTTCGTCAATAGAAGAACATAGGCCAACAAAATATTCCCGTTTATTTAACTGCAATTTACTAACTATAAAATCAAGATCACTTTTATTTATAAATCTATATATTCTATTTATATCTTCTCTTTTATTATTAACCGGGGGACTCATTTTCATAATTCAACCCCCCCCCTTAACGGCGAAAATTCGTAATTTAAAACCAGGATTCTTTTTTTATTGCTGTTACCTTTTATTTCCATAAAATTCCTGATACCATTCCACAAATAGGTGAACCGCCTCATCAATAGAAGTCTTCGGCTCCCAGCCGAGTTTGTTTTTTGTGTATTCAATATCGGCGTATGTTTCTAAAACATCCCCCGCCTGCATCTCTTGATAATCCTTAATAGCGGTCTTCCCTATTTCTTTCTCTAGGCAACTGATAAAATATTCCAGTTCCACCGGCTTATTATTCCCTAAATTAAATATTTGATAGCCCGCAGTCTTCTCTAGGGCCAATAAGATGCCGGAGACAATATCATCAATATAAGTAAAATCCCTTTTCATCTTGCCGAAGTTGAAGACTTTAATTTCTCTACCCTTAGTTATGGCTTCGGTAAATAAAAACGGCGCCATATCCGGACGGCCGTATGGGCCGATAACGGTAAAGAAACGTAAACCGGTGGTATTTATGCCAAAGAGGTGATGATAAGTATAAGCCATGAGTTCATCGGCGGCTTTAGTGGCCGCGTAAAGAGAAATCGGCTCATTAACCGGATCGCTGACAGAAAATGGCACTTTTTTATTATTACCGTAAACCGAACTGGAAGAAGCGTAAACTAAATCTTTAATATTATGATGTCTGGCCGCTTCTAAAATATTAACAAAGGCGACAATATTGGATTTTATGTAAACCCGCGGATTTTCCAAACTATAGCGGACTCCGGCCTGGGCGGCCAAATGGCAAATTTTATCTATTTTATTTTCCGTAAATATCCGCTCCGTAAAGCTTTCATCGCTCAAATCTCCCCGATATAGCTTATAACTCTCAAAGCCCTCCAGAATGGCATTTCTAGCCTCTTTAAGGCCGGGATCATAATAGTCGTTGAAGTTATCCGCTCCGATAACAATATTGCCCGCTTCCAATAGTTTTTTGGCGGCATGATATCCGATAAAGCCGGCCGAGCCGGTGACTAAAATCGTTTTATTATTTACAGTTTCTAAATTATTTATGTTCATATTACTGCTCAATCACTTCTTTAATCGTATAAGCCCTTTCTTTTCTAATAGCATGATAATTTTTAGAAAGCATATCAGCGATAAGACCAAAAACAAAAAATTGTAGACCAACCATAAACCCGATCATTGATAACATCGTCAGGGAGGTATCCGACAAGTCCTGCCCTTTAAAAATTCTTTGATAAATCGCGAAGAATCCGGCCAGAACGGAAATAAAAATAAGCGCTAAACCGACGCCGCCGAAAAGATGGAGCGGGCGGTTGACGTATTTTTTCCAGAACCAGACCGCGAACATATCCAAGACGCCCTTAATTCCCCGCCGAAAATTATACTTTGTCTTCCCGGTCAGGCGCGGATGATGAGCGACTTCAAGTTCGCCGATTTTAAAGCCGTTGATTTTTAAAATAGCCGGGATGAAACGATGCATTTCCCCGACCAAATCAATATGATCAAAACATTCTTTCTTATAAACTTTAAGCGTGCAGCCGCTGTCATGAATACCGTCGTTAATCAGGAATTTTCTGATAACGGCGGCCAAACGCGAGGATATTTTTTTCCCTATCTTATCTTGTCTCTCCTTGCGCCAACCGGACACGACATCCAGATTGTCCGTTTCCAGCTTATTTATGAGCCTGGCGATATCTTCGGGGTCATTCTGCCCGTCGCCGTCTAAAGCCGCGATGTAGCGGCCAACGGCGGTCTTAAAACCAGCATCCATAGCCGCGGTCTGCCCAAAATTTCCCCGAAAATTGATTATTTTAAGAGGACGCAAAGTCTTCATTATTTCCAGTGTTTTATCAGTTGAGCCGTCATTTATAAATATAATTTCATATAACTGATTAAGCTTCTGACAAGATGCTAAAATTTTAGCGTGTAAATCAGAAATCGCCCCTTCTTCATTGAAGACCGGGACAATAACTGATAGATATAAATTGTTTTCCGGGCTGTTTTCCGCGTTTTCCATATTTTTAGATTATAAAAGCGCTGGCTATACTAAAAAATACCGAATAGTAATTATTCTAATATTAAACCACTTTTGCTAAGCTTAGTCAAATAAAAAAAACGCCTCATTAAGGGGTTGGCGGAAGAG
>CAYMCJ010000019.1:0-7897 GCA_964388985.1 uncultured Gammaproteobacteria bacterium
ATTTTTGATATTAAAAAAATAATTGCAACAAAAATTGTTATTACCATTAAAAAAAATATAACTCGTTTAAGCATTTTGTAAATATGTCTTAATTTTATGTCTTCCCTTAATTCTTCGGAAATTAAATTAAGATGCAACATAACTATTTATATAATAAAAATACCTAAGAAATATGCTGAATAAATAAACCTCTTAAAGCCAGGCCAATGGCCGTAACATATGTCAAACTTGAATCTTGAGTTACCAACAAATCATTTCCCCTCTCTTTTTGTTTATAATTATTTTTATTAATCTTTCTAAGTAAATTTCTGTTTAAATTATAATCAACTGAAAATAAATTATTAAAATCCTCTTTATCTATATTAATGTTTTCTAAAATATTTCCTCTTTTAACTTCAAGGGGAACCGAATTTTTAATTATTTCGTCTATTCCTTTGATGCTGGCGCCGCCGCCGCATAAAATAATATAATTAATCGGACCATGGTCGGAAAAATGGCTATTATAAAATTCAAGCGCCCCGGATATCTTTACGTTCAACTCCTTAATTGTGGCTGATAAAATTTTTTCTATAATTCCATCGGCAACATTTTTATCAAATCCGCAAATAATCTTCGCTTTTTCCGCCTGCGCCTTCTCTATTTCCAGGCTTTTTGCTATTTCGTCAGTTATTTTTTCACCCGAAATTGGCATACTAACCGTAAAAAGTATAGAATTTTTGGAATATACAGTCAGGCTGGTTCTGGCGGCCCCAAAATCAATGATGGCATAATTTTTATTATACGGCTTTTTAAAATCAGGGGACTCTTCTCTCAAAAGCGCTCGACAAATAGCCACTTGCTCAATCTCCAAGGCTTCAATTGATAATTTGGTTTCGTAAAATAAATCCGTATATTGATTAACAATTGCTTTCGGAATAACACCAATTAAAATTGATTCCTGACCCTGGCCGCTATCAATAACCTGCCAATCATAATAAACTTCCCCGATTGAAAAAGGCACATATTTTTCAATTTCCGTTTCAATAATATCGGCTAATTTATTGGGAGTTTTTTCAACTTCAATCAGTTTAATAAATGTTTTTGTTTCCGGCAGACAGGCAACTATATTATTTGAACTTACTTTCCCGTATTTCGGACTTGAAATTAATTCTTTAATTTTTTTTATCAATCCATCTTTATTTTTTATTTCACCGTCAACTATTAAGCCCGCCTCTAAACTAACCCGGCTGAGCGCCTGGACTTTTATTGTATTGCCTGCTTTTCTTAACTGAATTAATTTTAAGGAAAGGTCTGAAATGTCCAGGCCAATCGGATAATTTGAGTTTTTAGAAAAAAACATAAAATTAAATAATCAATAATTAATAACTCAAAAAAAAATAATTAAAATATCACCTTATATTAAAAATTATAATTAACAATATAATTATACCATAAATACCATAATTCTTCACTTTTAATCTGAAAATTTTAATATTCTTCTTCCCAGTGTTCAACTGTAATTATTGGAGAAAAATCGGTAGCACCCAAAGTATCCCCGATAATATCACTATTTAAAGTAATGTTAATTGGCTGGGAAATACTGGAAAAAACAATATCGCGGGAAAAAATTCCTCCATTAATATTTACTATGTCCCCGGGATTAAATAAATCAAACTCAGTTGCCTTAATTTCAATTGAAGCGTAAATTATCCCGTTTATTTCCATGTCATCACTGCAAAAACTAAATTTAACACTTTCTTGCGAAAATATACCGGCCGCCTGACCTTCTGTATGATTAACTTGCATCCGAGTATTTCCGTTGGGGCAATACGGAATAATAAAAAACCAGGAAGGTTTTCCGATGATGATTGTGCCATCGGCCACCAATAAACCATTAACCGTAATATCCGGATTTCCCCTGAAATCAATATCGCCGGTAACGTAAGTAATCGGGCCGTTTAAGGTTAGAGAACCACCGGCATTATCCAATAAATCCTTAAATTGATCTTCGGTATAAACAACGCCGTTGGCCAAGGCCTGATTTTTTAGCGAATCTGGGTCCTCCGGGTCATTAAAAGAAACCGGTGGCAGACCTAAACTGTCCGGTGGCGGCGGATAATCATGGTTATCATAAATTTCTCCGCCAACATTAACTTCGGCCCAGGAATGTTCATCAAATTCATCAACCGCTCTAATATCATTATCAACATCAATACTGGAAAAAATGCCGGCAGTAACATCATTATTGGAATGAATACTACCATTAACTACAACTACTTCGCTGGCCACTGTATCAAAATCATTATCAGCCAAAAGAGCGCTGTCGCCTGTATTAATTTCTCCGCCAACAACAATAGCCTTATAAACAAAAGTTTCAACAATTCGCTGGCTGGTTTTTCCGTTTCCCATATCTACTATGCCAATGGCGGTAATTTTACCGTGGGCAAGACTTGAATTAACAATAGTTACCGTATAGGAACCACTCCCGGCTCCAAAGGGATTATTACGCACAAAACTGGTTGTCCAATCAGGAATGGTTTCAAAATTAACTTTATATCCCTCGTCATTTTTTAACCGCCAAACCATTTCATAAATACCAGCTTCGGCTAAATAATAAGTTTTTACCCCCCAAGACTGGCTATGGGCAATCTTTTTTTCTGTTAAGGAAAAAGTAAGGAAATAGATAGATAAAAATAAAATCAAAGACATTAATAACATAGTTATAATCAAAGCAACGCCTTTATTATCTTTTAAACTGATTTTTCTATACATATAAAAAATAAGGGGAAATAAAATACACTTACACCGCATCTACTCAAATAATTTAACCCACTTCGTTGGACCAAAATAAGTAAGGCTAGTTATTATAACTTCTGTCGCTAAGCAAAATAATATTAATTCGCATGTGCCCTATTCGTAGCAGGGCTCGCCGAAAGCGATAACACTAATTTCTGCTAAAAACACTGGTGTCAATATTAAATATATCCTGATTTTTTATTAAACCCAATGATATATAAACCAAGCCGTCAGACCCCCAAAATTCCAATTTATCAAAATATTCTCCAACAATACGATCTTCTAAAATATTTTCATTAGCGCCATCACTATCCCACAGAACATATGTTTCCTGGTCTTCAACAAAATAATAGACAATATAAGAACGCATCAAGTTGGTACCATCCAAATAATAGCGTAAATAAGTAGTCTGAGCTATATCGTGTCCATCCTGAAAAAAAATTTCTTCCGCCGGCGGATCTTCGGGGTCATTATTGGTTTCCGGCAAAGCGGTAATAATATCAACCGACTGACGCAATTCCCGGCTGATTCTATCTAACGATACTCTCGCATTCTGTATTAATTCGCCCTTGCCGGAACCTTTGTTATATGCTCTTTGAGCCAAAGAATACATTGAAGAAACCAATAAAATGGCAAAAACAAAAAGAGACATGCTTACTAAAATTTCAAGTATGGTAAAACCTGACTTGGCTGTTGGATAATAGGCGCTGGTTGCCATTCTTTTTATTTGCATAAAAATGTAACTAAAAACCGACTTATTATTTTGTGAACTCAAAAGTTTGTACCGCCGCCTCTGCCTGCTTAACAAAATCGGCTGATTCTTCCGTATACTCTATTGAATAATAAAACCCGTATTTTTCCAATAAAATATAAACTCTTTTTGATTTGGTAACTGAATTATTTATTATTACCTTGGAACCGCTAATACCGGCTAAATTAATCGTGGTCTCCGAGATACTTATTAAGCCGGCATATTTTTCCGCTTCAGCCTTGGCTTCTTCTGCCTCGCTGCCAGTTTCACTTATCTGGATTGTTATTGACCCCATTCCATTCTTCGGTGGAATTATACCAATAGATGCATTGGCTTCGTTTCTAATTTTAAGCGGCCAATCAGACGGACAAGTTATTCTATAACTGTAAATTTTATTTTCGTATAACCCATTCTTTGTTGTTGGTTTAGCCGGCTCGACGGGTTTGTCCAGGGATTCCGTTTCAATTAGAGGTTCTTTCGGTGCCTGTGAATCTCCTGACGATTCCGTTGGTAAAATAACTGCTTTATTATCTTTTTGCTGCTCCGCTTCTTCAACTTCGGCGCTCTCTTTAACTATATTAACTTCCTGCTCTAACACTTTCTTGATATTCCTTTCAATATATTTATTGTAACCTAAATAGACCAAAACAATTAAACCAATAATAATAAAAATATTAATTATAGAAAAATGTTTAAACATATATTACTAAACCCAACTAAAATTATCTCCGGCTGATTATAGTTATAATATTATAACTATCTTCAACTTTGGAAATGGAATTAATATAATAAATTATTACAGAAATTTTTTTTATTCCCTGGTCGCCAACGCTATTATCTAAATTACCATCAACATAATTAGTGTCAGTCTGACTCTGATAATTATATAAATAGCTCATTGGGTTGTCTGACAATCGATGTTTTTCCTCAATCGCGCCCACCCCCACGTTATCATAGCCCAAAGAAGTCAATTCTTCTATTTTCCCCTGCGCTAAATACGAAGCCACTGTAGAGCTTTCCGCGGATTTATTTATTGATAAACCAAACGGAAAAGACTGAGCCAAAGCAATAAAAGCAACCGCCAAAATGCTAAAAGCTACCATAATTTCAATTAAAGATAAACCTCGCTGTTTTTTAATTATTTTTTTATAATTCATAAACCTAAAATTCTAATTCTGTAGTTGAATATAACCTGACGGCTTAACATTTATTGTAGCCATATTAGCATTGACATTAATTAAAACAATTTGTCCCGATTCGCTTACTCCGCCATAATAATTAAAAACGACCTGATTGTTGGTCAGCCCGATAATCTGTTGAAAATTTATATCAGAATCCAATTTAACGGTTTTTACGGTTGTTGTAGCCGCCCCGATTCTTAAAATATCATAGCTATCATTATATAAATCAAAAGAAACTTTATGAATAATCTGCTCTGTAACCGTTAATTGCTGCGCCAAACGCAAATCAGCGGTTAATTCCCGGGAAGCGGCATTAAGTTTTAAATTTGGTTGATATTTTCTTATATATGGAATAGAAATTGTGGATAGAATCGCGATAATGCTAAAAGTAACGATTAAATCTAACAGTAAATGACCGTACTGATTTTTTGTTAAATTATTAATCATAAATAAAAGGCTTCAAATCACAGCGGACCATATCCGCGCCACCCCATTTTTTTATCTCACTTATATTGAAGAAGTTAATGTATACATGGGCATAATTATGGCCACGGCCATGCCTCCAACGCCCAAACCAAGGGCTAAAATTAATATTGGCTCAATAATTGAGGGAAGATTATCCATTATTTTATCGACTTCATTCTCATAAAACTCGGCTAATTCAGCTAAAATACTGTCCAATTCCCCTGTTTCCTCACCGACCGATATTATTTGATTAACTACCGGCGGAAATAATTTGGGATAAGCGGAGACTATCTCATTTATCTGACTGCCCTTTTTTAATTTTTCGCTCATTTCTTTTACCGCCTGACGATAATGAAGATTGCCCAAAACATTAGCGGTAATTTGAAAAGTTTTAATTATCATTATATCTGACTTAAGAAGAGAACTGATTGTGCGCGAAAAGCGCGCTAAATTTATTTTTTTTATAATTCCTGAAAAAACAGGGGCTATCAAAAAAATGGCTTGAAAATAATATTTTCCTTTGTAAGTTCGTAAAATCTGAATAAATATTAAAACAAAAACTATCAAAGCAACTAATGAAATTACTATATTTCCAACTATAAAATCACTTACGGCAATGAGTATTTTTGTCGCAATCGGCAATTCGGCATTAAAACTCTTTAACATATCAGTTAATTTAGGGACAACCGTAACTATCATAAAAATACCTATGCCGCCCATTGCAAAAATAATTACTACTGGATAAGTTAATGCCCCTTTAACTTTTGAAATTAATTCATTCTGTTTTTTAATTTGAATATAGAGCTGTTTTAATACATCCTCCAAATTCCCGGATAACTCGCCGGCTTCAACCATATTAATAAAAAGCTCGCCAAAAATTCCTTTGTGATTGCTAAGGCTTTCAGTAAGACTTTTGCCCTTTTCAATATTTTTAGCAATATTATTAATAATGCTGGCAAAACGTTTATTTGAGGTCTGGATGGCTAATGTATTTAAACATCTGGACAAAGAAATACCCGCTTTTAACATTATTCCCAAATATTGAACAAAAAATAATTTTTCCTTTAAAGGCACTCTTGAAAAATGCAACAAAAGATTATTAATTTTATCCGCGAAAGATTCTTTCCCGCTTTTTTCTTTTTCGCTATTAATTTTATTGACCTGGCTATCGGAGTCAGTATCTTTCTGATTTTGCTCTGGTAAATTAATCGCCATATTTAATTAACTACCCTGCCTAAAAAGCTACAGGGTATTATTTATTAAATCTATATTGCGCCCCGCTCCCGAAATCTCGGGCGGGATAACGTTAATTTGTATGTACCCTATTTGCCCGCCTGAACGAGCTGGCGAGACTGGGTAGTAGGGCAATAACGTTAAACTATCCCCCTTAAACCTTTGCTCGCCTTTAAATCATTAATGGTTTTTTCCAGTCCTTTTTCCAAGGTAACAATCGGTATCCATCCTAATTCATTCCGCGCTTTGGCAATATCAGGCAAACACAACGGCGTCATAAATAAAATTCTATCTTTATAAATAATTTTTGATTTTGAGGCGGTCATTTTTATTATTTTTTCCGCAAAATCAGTAATATTAATATCCACATCAGAACCAATATTAACCGGACCAGAAACATTTATTTCCATCATTTTAATCACGGCATCTATACAATCGCTAACGTAGCAAAATGATGAAAAAAATCCCCTGTCTCCAAAAACAATTAAATTTTTATTATTTAATGAATCCCTGATAAAATCAGGTATCATTTGGTTATCGTCCAATTTCATCCTGGGGCCGTAAATTCTGAAAATTCGGGAAATTTTTGCGTCAAGATTGTAAATATTCCTATAATTTATTACTAATGTTTCAGCAAATCTTTTCCCTTCATCATAAGAACTTCTATCGGACAAGGTGTCAACTTCTCCAATAAATTCTTCATCAATTTTTTTATTATCAGAAGGTCTGGGGCCGTAAACGACTGACGAAGAAAAATGCATTAATTTCGCCTTATATTTTATGGCTAAATCAAGAACATTTTTAGTGCCGTAAGAATTAACCAATAAAGTCGCTTCCTTATTTTGCTCAAAATCTTTTGGCGACATCGGGCAAGCCAAATTATAAATTTCCTGTAGACCTTGGAATTGAATTTTGAATTTTTGCAAACTAGGCACCTCCTCCAAATCCAATGGTTCCGCAATATCATGTCGTATAAAAACAAAATTAGGGTCGGATAATAAATGATCAATATTTCTTTCGTCGCCTGTTAAAAAATTATCAAGACAGATTACCTTGCAGGTTTTGACCAGTTCGTCACAAAGATGAGAACCTATAAACCCGGCTCCCCCAGTTACTAAAACATTTTTTTTATCAAATATAGCTCGTCTAGACATATTATTATTATTTTAATTTTATTTGTAAATTCGTACATAATTTGTAATTCGTAGAATAATAAATTTAATTATTATAGTTGTTTGTTAACAATAAATATTATTTTTTAACCCTAATCACCCCGACATTCACTCCGCCGCTAAAATCATCTTCGTAAGCATAAAATGATCCGATAATTTTCCCGTTTGATTCAAATACCCGGACATGAGGAGTACCTCCAGGACCGGCGCCAGTAACTATTTCAGCTAAACCGTCATTGTCAACATCGCTGGCCGCAATACTTATTCCGCCCCGGAAATTAGAATTATAAGCAAAAAATTGTCCCAAAACATCGCCCTTG
>CAYMCJ010000019.1:7997-20415 GCA_964388985.1 uncultured Gammaproteobacteria bacterium
CACCGTTGCCGGCGCCGGTGATTATTTCATCATCTCCATCACCGTTAACATCGCCAACCGCCACCTGTACTCCGCCCCGGAAATTAGAATTATAAGCAAAAAATTGTCCCAAAACATCGCCCTTGTCGTTAAAAATCCGAACCTGGGGACCACCACCGTTGCCGGCGCCGGTGATTATTTCATCATCTCCATCACCGTTAACATCGCCGGAGGAAATATAAGCCCCTCCTAAAAAATTATCTCCATAAGAATTAAATTCACTTTCCAAATTACCATCAACATCAACTATTTTAATTTTACTGATATAATCTTTATTCGGAGCCAATAATAACTTAACAATAATATTATTATTTATGTTTTTGTAGGCTAAATTTACAGCCTCGGCAATATTAAGCCGTCCTTTGCCAAGCTGGCCCAAATAATTGGGATTAAGACGACTTATATCATCAACACTATTCAATAAAATATCAACAACTTCATCACGGTTTAATCTTAAATTAACTTCTTCAATTAAGGCCAAGGCGCCACTTACCATCGGAGCGGCCATTGATGTTCCTGACCAATAACCATCATAATATTTATTAAAAACCTTTGTTCCTATACTCTTTTGAGGCTCATAAACCGAAGTGCTAAAAATGCTTATTCCCGGAGCGGCAATATCTACGCATTTAAAACCGTGACTGGAAAAAGACGCTTTTTGGTCTATTGTGTCAGTCGCAACAACACCGATTACCATATTTTCTCCATTTTCACCATCATGACAAGCTGGATACATCGGGGTTTCATCTAAAAAATAACCGTCCCCCTCATCTTGGTCGTTACCGGCGGCGGCGATAATCACTATGCCAGCATTATAAGCTCTTCTTACCGCCTCTTCCAGCGCCTTGCTATAACCAAAACCGACAAAACTTAAATTAATAATATCAACGCCATTGTTTATTGCATAATCTATCGCCCTTATAACTTCGCTCGCCCGACCTTCGCCTTTATCATCCAATACTCTTAAGGCCATAATTTTTGACTTCCAGGTAATTCCGGTTATGCCGATATTATTATTTCCTGAAGCGGCCAAAACACCAGCAACCATTGTGCCGTGCAAAATACCGGCCTCGGTAAAACCATCCTCAAATTTAGGGCTTGGATCATAACTATTATTGATAAAATCCCAACCGTGAATATCATCAATAAAACCATTTTTGTCATCATCAATGCCATTGCCAGCTACTTCATCGCTATTTTCCCAAATATTATCAATTAAATCAGGGTGGTTAATTTGAATACCGGAATCAATAACGGCAATAATTATATTAGGGCTTGAATTTATTTTATCCCAGGCCTTCGGTGCCTTTATTTTTTCTAAATACCATTGATTGTTATAATAATTATCATTTGGGATGGCCGAAGCATTATACAAATAATTTGGTTCGGCATAAAGAACATTAATATTCTGTCTATAATTTTCTAATATTTCATTAAAATCCTGATTCCACTTTATATTAATTTTATGTACATTCTCATCATTCTTAAACCTAACCAATATCTCACTGGTTTCCTTAAAATATCCATTATCAATCTCTTCCTTACTAAAAATAGGAAGTGGCGGTAATGATATTATTATAATAATATAAAAATAAAAAAAATATATTAAAAAAGATGTTATTTTCTTTTCCATAACATCTTTATTATAGCATATTTTAAATATTGGAAGCAAATTACCGGACAAAAATTATTTTATATGAACAAAAATAGCCAGTACATCTTTAAAAAATTGTCAGAACATATTTTGGTCATAATTTATTTATTAAATCTAAAGTTTCTTTGGCACATTTTTCCCAACTAAATTTTTTAATCCGACTGTTTCCTTCGGCAATCAATTCTTTTCTTAATTTATCATCGGTAATTATTCTGTTTATGGCACTACTAATTGACCTAATATTGTTAGGGTCAAAAAATAAAGCGGCCTCTCCGGCAATTTCTTTAAATACTGGGATGGAGGAGGCGGCAATAGGCAAATGGCAACCCATTGCCTGCAACAGGGGAATGCCAAATCCTTCATATCTTGAGGGAAATATAAAAGCGGTCGCTCCATTATAAATATAGGGCATATCTTCTTCTTCAATCCAACCGGGCATAATTACTTCTCCATTAATATTAAATTCCTCAATAACATACTTTACCTCATCATAACCGAAGCTGGCGTCACCTATTAACACCAACTTATGATTAATATTCTTATTATTTTCTCTGGCCACTGCGTAAGCCTCAATTAAATAAGGAGTGTTTTTCTTTTTTTCCAGCCGACCGACATATAAAATATAAGGTTTTTTGATATCATATTTTTTTAATACACTATTAATTTTTTCTTTATCAATTATTTTTTTATACAAAAAATAATTATAACCATTATAAATAACTTTAATTTTATCTTCCTGACAGTTATAAATTCCCAATATTTCATTTTTTGAAAAATTTGATACTGTTATTATTTTCTCGGCATGTTTTAAGGCAAAATTAGTTGACCAGCTTAAATAATCCATGGAGTTGGCGCCATATTTCCCTAATGTAAAAATTTTAACAAAATTACTAACTATCTTATTAAACCTTTTACTCTCCGGACCCATGCTGTGGTAACGATACAAACGTCTATTTCTCTCAAAGCCAACATCATGAATCGTATTTACGGTCTTTTTGGGAAAAATTATCGGCAAAGTATGGGCGGAAACAAATAATACGTCTGGTTTTTTTAATAACATCTCCAAAGATAATCTTCCTAACGTCCAAAAAAAAGAAAAGGGCCACTTAAGGACCTTGGCGTAAAAATTATTAAACGGACTCTTGATAATCTGATACCCATTATTATCATATTCTGCCTCTGAATTAGAAAAATTATTGAAGTGTTGTTTTGTTGTTAAATCCAATAATCCGCCTTTAAGCGGTTTATCGGTATATAAAATATATTTATTTTTTTTATCCAATTTTGCCAACCATCTTATTAAATAATAAGAGTACCATTCCGTACCGGTTTTATGTTCCCGATTGGCCCGACTGGCGTCAATACCTATCAGCATAATTTTTAATTTATAATTTTAATTTTTAAACATTAAAATTTAAAATTACTTAGTGGCCAAAATACTTCTCTTATAACTATCTAAATTATCCAAAGCGATTCCTGTTCCTTTGGCAACGCATAGAAGGGGTTCATCGGCGATATAAGCGGGAACGCCAATAGTTCTGGACAAAAGTTGGTCAATATTTCTAAGCAGAGAACTGCCTCCCGATAATATCATTCCTTTATCCATAATATCCGCCGCTAATTCAGGCGGCGTTTGGTGTAATACCTTTTTAGTGGCGTTAATAATAGCTTCCAGTTCATTTTGGATAGCCTCGGTTGCATCATCGCTGGTAACGGTAATGCTACGCGGCAAGCCAGTAATAATATCACGCCCGCGAATCTCCATGGAAAGCTTATCCTCTAAAAATAAAGCTGAACCGATCTTTATTTTAATCTCTTCCGCTGTTCTCTCACCAATAGATAAATTATATTTTCGTCTAACATATTCTAAAATAGCCGCGTCAAACTTATTTCCACCGATGCGTACTGATATTGAAGAAACGATGCCGCCCAAGGAAATAACCGCCATTTCAGCAGTACCGCCACCGATATCAATAATCATATGGCCTGAAGCAGACCCGATTGGTATATCGGCTCCAATAGCGGCTGCTATCGGCTCTTTAATAATATAAGCCGCTTTGGCTCCGGCCGCGATTGTAGCTTCGGTAACGGCCCGACGTTCGGTTGAGGAAATTCCAGCTGGCACAGCCACCATAACTTCCGGCCGAAAAAGTCGCATACCACCCAAAGTTTTATTAATAAAATATCTAAGCATTGCTTCGGTCGTACGATAATCGGCAATTACCCCATCTTTTAATGGCTTTAAGGCAATAATTGTATCGGGGGTCCGCCCTAACATATCTTTGGCTTCATTTCCTACCGCTAATATTTTTCTATCATCCATTGAAACGGCCACTACACTAGGCTCATTAATAACAATGCCGCGGCGAGGTAAATAAACTAAAGTATAAGTTGTACCCAGGTCAATCCCGATTCTTTTTATAAACATAATTATCAAAATTTATAATTTGTAATTTTCAAACGATTCATAATTTGGCAATCTGTAAATTTAATATTTAAAATTGTTTGAAAATTAAAAATTAGAAATTAGAAATTAACCTTAAACTCTCTGTCTGTTTCTAAATTTGTTTCCCATTTAATCTTTTTATTTTCTATTTTTTCTACATAAAAACCGGTTGGATTATATGATTTTACATCATTATTCATATTTAGATCAACCACCAGCTCATCTATTTTGTTCCCAGGCTGCTTCTGTATACACAAATTATAATTCCCCTGCTTTATCTGCTCTTCTATTATTGGCGGCAGCTTATATTCAAAATATAAACTGCCAATATTACCCGGCTCAACAGAAATAAAGGCGCCAAAATAAGTTTTCCCAAATTCATTGCCTGTTTCTACATCGCCGTCGGACAATCCTTCCGCCTTAATTAATTTTGAACCAGCCGGCACATAAACACGGGTATAAGTTCTATATCTCGTGGTCCGCCAATCAAAGCTGCCGTGATGCGCATAAGTTATTCTCAATTTAACAAATAATCCATTAGCGCTCTGTTCAAAATTATAATTTATTTTTTTACTTACGACGGCATCAGTTTTAAAAGACCCCAAATTAGCGTCCACCACCATTAAATAATCCTCCTGGCCATCCTTAATTTCACCGACAAAACCCAATTCCTCGGCTAAACTCTGTAAATAATTATCTTTAAAAAACATTAAAATATTCTTTTTATCAATATTATTTTCAATTATATTCAATATTTCCGGTAAATTCTCAACCGGTAAATCAAATAATTTTATTTTCAACTCTTTTAAAATATCGCCGATAATTTCTTTTCTTTGCCAGGAAGGAATGCCCAAACGGACATAATCTTTCTCAATCTTGTATTGCAATAATTCATGAAAATTATCTTTATTATATTCTTCGTTTTGAACAATAATCGGACCGGTGATATATAATAAATCAGTAACCAGCTTCGGTGTAATGGCGATTATTCCGTTAAATTCATCGTCATAGCCGTATTGTTTGTCCGTCGCCGGCAATAATTTATTTTCCTCCTTAAAAAACCATTCAATTTTTTCAGCCGAGGTTGGCCAATCAGGCGACCAATTAGCATCGCGCATAAACCACTTATCAATTAAATACTTCTTTATCGGCTGGGGCGGAACGACAGCCAACAAATCCTTAACCGGCATATCCAAATGGTAGATGTCATGAATGTCAAATTTTAAAATATCTCCATTCTCCACTTCTAATATTCCATAAGTCCCTAAAAAGCCACCGGTTGGCCTTAATTCATCGCTGTTCTGCAGGACTATTAAAAAATTAGCTTTAAGAGGATAACCGGCTAAAGCCGGTAAAATTTCTGTCGTTGGTATTAATTTGGAAACAAACTCCAGCCCCTGATCTAACTGAAATTTAAACTCCTCAATCTGACTACTAAAAGGTAAAAGGATGCCGGCACAATTAACTTTATTCAAATTTAAATGAGCCAACTCCAAATTCGCTTTTACGCCATTTAATTCCGGCCCTGATTCGTAAATAAATTTTAAAATATTTTTCTTTTCCGCTTGACTGAATTTTGAAAAATTTATACCAATTTTTTCGCTTGAAACGGACTGCAACTCGTTTCCCAATAATGCCACCTTGTTTATCGCTCCGCTCAAAATCTCAGCTGTCTTAATTAAATATTCAATATCATTAATTTGGTATTCCAGCGCCTTAATATGATAAACAAAATAATTATCTTTAATATTTAACAACCGACCTGAGGCAAAATTAAAACTTTCTTCTGCTTGGGCTGAAAAAATTATTGCTTCTTTAAATTCCTGTTTTTCAATCAAGGCAACCGCCTGCTCCAGGTCACTTTTACCGATTTTTACAGATGAATAAATTGACTCGCCGGCTAATAAAAATTTTCCAAAAAAAATAACAATAAATACCAATAATCCCAACAGGCCAAGAAAAAAATATTTTAAAAATTTATATATTATCCGCTTTCTCCGCCTTTTTCTTATCCTTGGAATAATATGAAACAAATCTCCAACATTATCATATAATTTGGCAAAATTTATACTTTTTGATTTTGACAGCTTAAACATAATTTTTAAAGGCAAAATATTAGCAGCCCAACTCTTATAATATAACAGAGTCGGATATATAAAACAAGAGCCTTGTCGCCGATAAAAACCAATAAAAAAAGCAAAGTTTATACTAATAAACCCTGCCTTTTTAAATTTTTATTAAAACAAATTTATTCGCAATTAGCAACGTTCGCATACATTCGCAGATTCGCATTATTCTATTCATTCCTTAAAGCTTCTACCGGCTCTAATTTAGCGGCTTTACGGGCCGGATATATTCCGAAAATAATACCAAAAAAAGAAGAAAATCCTAAAGCGACAAAATACGCTTTTAGCGGAATATTAAAATTCCATTCTAAACCATAAGAATTTGCGCCAAATGAAACTAATAAAGATATTATTACCCCAAAAATAATTCCAACAATCCCGCCGGCAATGGTAATTAATATGGATTCAAATAAAAACTGCATCATAATATCAAAATATTTTGCCCCGACCGCTTTTCTTAAACCGATTTCAGAAGTCCGTTCACTGACAATAACATACATAATATTCATTATTCCCACTCCGCCTACCACCAAAGAAATGGCCACAATAACCAATAATAATAAAGTGATTGCGCCGGTAACCGTACCCATTATTTCCATAGATTCAGTCATGGAAGTAACCCTGAAATCGTCCTTGGGCGCTCCCAGCCAGCTAGTTGCCCCATCCGGTTGGGAAATATTATGATTTTCGCGCAAAGTCCAACGAATATTTTCGGCCGTTTCGTCAATCAAGCCGGTATCATAAACTTGATGCATCATATAAGAAACATTGTCTATGCCCATTATTTTCTTTTGTAAAGTGCGAATTGGAACATAAACAAAATCATCAAAATCAATGGTCATAACTGCCCCTCTTTCTTTAATAACGCCGATAACCCTAAACTTTTTTTTGCGAATTTTTATGGATTTGCCGATTGGGTCGGAATCGCCGAATAATTTTTCCTTTATTTTATAACCTAAAACCACCACCTGAGACAATGATTTATCTTCCGCTTCGGAAAAAAACCCGCCATAATCAACCTCGGTCTGGTCAATTTCAATATAACTGGCAGTTGTGCCCAATAAATATACTTTTTTCATTTCACTGCCATAACTCACCTGCTCCTGCCCCATAACTCCGGCATAACTGCCTTTTATATTGGGTAATTTATCAATATCATCCATATCGTCAAGGCTTAAAGTCGTAACCTGAACTCCCATAGTCATATTTACTCCAGCTTCAATTTCCGATGAAGAGCCTTTTTTAGTGCTGGGAATCTTTATTTCAGTCTCAATCATATCCGAGCCGCCGAAAGATTCAACCTGCCCCAAAATTAAACTATTTATACCTTCGCCGGCGGAAAAAACAACAATTACCGAAGAAATACCGATAACCATACCTAAAACCGTCAGTCCGGTCCTAACCTTGTTGGCATTCATAGCCTTTAGGGCGGTTTGAATTGTAGAAATTATACTCATAATTTATTATTCATATCTTAGCGCCTCCACCGGCTCCAGCCGACTGGCTTTATGCGCCGGATACAAGCCAAAAATCAGACCCACCAGCATTGATACGCCAACCGCTAAAATAATGGAAAAAAAGGAAACTACAAAAGCCCAGTCATAGCCTAAAATTCGAGCACCTATGGAAACAACAAATGAAATTGCTGTCCCACCGATAATACCAATTAAGCCGCCCAGCAAAGTCACAGCTACCGCCTCCATTAAAAATTGGCTCATCACATTTGTATTGCTGGCTCCGACCGCTTTTCTTAGACCAATTTCACGGGTTCGTTCAGTTACGTTAACAAGCATAATATTCATAATACCAATTCCCCCGACCAACAGCGCCAAAGCCGCCATAGCCGCCAAAAAATAACGCAAAGCGTTAGTCACTGTCGTAATCATATCTAGGGCCTGAGCAGCGCTTCTGATAGTAAAATCATCATTTAAACCGGACGAATCGGTTATATCGTGCTGCTCGCGCAAGGTTATGGCCATATCTTCCATGGTTCTGGCTATATTCTCCTCATAATCAACCTTAGCCCTTATTAAGCCTAAATGATTTACGCCGGCAATTAATTTTTGCATTGTTTTTATTGGGATAAATACCTGGTCGTCATAATCCTGGAAAGCAACCGTACCCCTTTCTTTCATTACCCCGATTACCTCAAAAGTATGTTTCTTAATTTTTATTTTCTGCCCAACAACATCGGATTCCCCGAAAAGCTCATCTTTTACCGTGCTCCCAAGTACGGCCACCCGAGCCAAATTTCTTTCTTCTTCATTATTAAAAAAACGGCCCTGAGCCACCTCGCCGTCTTCCACCTCTAAATAATCATGAGTAGCGCCGCTCAAATTCGTATCATACGTATTGGCTCCCCAGCTTACCGGACCGGTTGACTTTGTATAACCAACCGCCCCGACGATATGCGGCACATTTTTTTTGTCGGCAATAGCCATTAAATCATCATAAGTTAAAGTCGTTATTACAATTCCCATGGCTGAGGCCGGCGGCCCCTCGTCGTCGGCCTTGCCTGGCATTACTCCAATCAAATTTGTGCCCAATGTTTTTACCTGAGCCAGTATTAAACTCTGCGCGCCGGCACCAACCGCCATAATAACAATTACCGCGCCAACACCGATTATAATTCCCAGCATAGTTAAAAAACTCCTCGCCTTATTAGCCAGAAGCGCCGTTACTGAAGCCATAATTGATTGTTTAACAGAATCAAACATAATAAATAATTTCTAAATTATAATTCTAATTCACCTAATTCTAATTTCCAACCTGCCTCGCCAAGCTCCGGCAAGGCGGGTAAAATTTTAAATGTCCAATAACTAAATCCAAAACATTTTATCATTAGACATTTTGAATTAAACATTTTATTAGAAATTAGAAATTGTAATTTAAAAATTATTTTAACATCATCCCATCATGGGCCACTCTTCTATTTTTTACTTCATAATCATTAATAATCCGGCCATCTTTTATCTGAATTATCCTTCTGGCATGCTCTGACGTATAAGTTTCATGCGTAACCATCACTATGGTATTGCCGCTATCATTCAAATGCTGCAATATTTCCATAACTTGCACGCCTGATTTTGAATCAAGGTTACCGGTCGGCTCGTCCGCAAATATAACTGAAGGATTATTAACCAAGGCCCTGGCAATGGCCACCCTCTGCTTCTCGCCGCCGGAAATCTGATTGGTATAATAATTAAATCTATGTTTCAGCCCGACAGCTTCCAAAACTTTTCTGGCCCGCTCTTCCTTATTTTTTTTATTGGCTGAATATGTTAAAGGCAATACTACGTTATCCAATACCGTGGTTCTGGGCAATAAATTAAATGCCTGAAAAACAAAACCTATCTTTCTATTGCGCAAATGAGCCAATTCATCATCATCTAATTTAGTAACTTCTTTGCCCTCTAAATCATATCGACCGCTGGTAGCCCTATCCAAAAGACCCAAAATATGCATTAAAGTTGACTTGCCCGAACCTGACGGTCCCATAATGGAAATAAACTCGCCTTTTTTAATACTAAAAGAAAGGCCGTGCAAAACTTTGGTCACGACCTCGCCATTTCTGAATTCTTTTTTTAAATTTTGAACATCAATTAACGGAATCTTCATAATAAAAATATTAATATAAATTAATAATCCTTTTCCCAATATTTATAATCCTAAAATCTTAAATTGACAATCAAGAATCGCTCGCCTCGCTGAAAATTTGACGAAGCGGGTAATTCTAAAATTATTAATCTCCGTTCTTCACATAAGTCACTACTTCATCGCCCTCTTTAACCCCGGACAAAACTTCAACCATTCCTTCGTCGCCCCTTAGACCAATATTAATCTGCGTCTCATTAATTTGCCCGCTGGTTAAAATACGGACATATTTATCTCCTCCGTTTTTTTCAATAATCGCCCGTGAGGGCATAATTAATACATTTTCTCTGCTGGCGGTGGTAACAACCGCATTAGCGGTCATCCCGGGCTTAATATTGTCTAAATTAGCCATCTCATCAATAAACTGAATATTTACTTTATAATAAATTACGTCCTGGATAACGGTCTCGGCCGGCTCAATAAAATAAATTCTGCCTAAAAATTTAACATCTTCACCAAAAGCGTCCAGGGTAATCTCAACTTTATCTTGCTTTTTAACCTTGGCAATATCAGCCTCCGAAATATCAACTTCAACTTCAAAATTATTCTGGCTTAACATATGTATCGCCGGCTTGGCCGCTGATATTTGCTCGCCAACTTCGTACTCAATTTTTACAACCGTACCTTCAATCGGCGCTTTAATTATACTGTCTTCAATTTGTTTTTTGATTAACTCCAAAGAAGCTTCGGCCTGCTTGATTTTAGCGTTATATAAAGATAAATCTTCTATCCTGGGCGGAGACTTTAGCTCTATCAACTGCGCTTTGGCCACTTGCAAGGCCTCAAGAGTGGTGTCAACTTTTGTCTGGGCCGCTTCTATTTTTTGTTCTTCAGAAACATGAACCGAGGATAAATTATCTTTGGCGGTATTAATAGCGTCAGTTAAATTTACATTAGCTTTATCTAAATTATCTTCAGCTTCAGTTACCTCGGTTTCATATGTTAATATCGCGTCTGTCAAATTCTGCCAGGCTGTCTGAAGCACGGAAATACCTGTGCTGATTGTTGTCAATTGGGTACTTACATCACTCTTAAAAGAATCTAATTCAGCTTGAGTAAAAGACGAGGAGGTTACACTATTTTCCAATGCGCTATAACAGTAATTTAAACTTTTATAGACGGTATTTAACGCATCTGTACAATTTTCTGTTGCCTGATTGATATTGGAATCTTGTTTATTATTTTTTACAACCTCCAGACTTTCTTCCGCCGTCTCAATTAAATTAAGTCCATCATCATACAAATCTTCGGTTTTATTTAAATACGAAAAATCTCTAACGCTTATCAAATCTTTGGCATCGCTGTCGGTAACAATTCGGTTAATTGTATCCAGAGCTGTATTGGCAATCGTCAACTTATCATCAATAGTAGTAATCACAACATCTTTTTTATTGTTTATTGACCGCTGATAAGTTGATTTTGTATTTTTTAAATTTACTTCAGCTGTAATAACCGCTTGTTCATATGGTGTAATATCATTTTCGTTCTTGGAATCTAAATCCGATAAATTTTTTTCCGCCTGAGAAATATTTTCTGTGGCTGTATTTTGTATCTTGACCAATTCTTTTTTGGCGGCGGAATAAGCGGCTTCCTGTTGGGTAACATTAGCCTGGCTGACCGCGATTTCCGACTGGGTTACTCCAGCCAACAACTTATTTAAATCAGATTTAGTAATATTTAAATTCGCCAACGCTTCTTTTTCTTTTATAGACAAAGAACCATAATCCAATTCCGCTAAAACCTGATCTTTCTCCACTTTATCTCCAACGCTGACTAATATTTTAGCGACTTTTCCTGCTTGTAAAAAATTAAGTTCAATTTCCTGAAAAGCTTTAACGGTTCCGACTTCACTAACTGTCTGGACCAGATTTCCCTTTTCAACCGCAGAAGTAACATATTCTGTTTTATCCCCATTGCCAGAAACAAAAAAATAAATGGAAATCGCTACGGCCGCTATTATAATAAATAAAATTATTATTTTCTTAAGCATAATTCTTGTCTTAATTATTTTTAATTTAAAACAATTTAATGTCTCATTTTTTTCTTTATTCTCATTTTTATTTTATTCTATCTTCATTCTTGACTATTTTAACGACTCTTTCTACAAATTCATCAATACTGAACTCTTCTTTGATAAAATAATATTTAACCCCCAAATCCAATCCCTTGCTTTTACTGTCCTGGTCGCTTAAATTACTAAAAATAAATACTAACATACCAGCTGTCTCCCTGTCTTCTTTAATTTTTTTCAATATATCAAATCCGTTAATTTTAGGCAATATTAAATCCAAGATAACAAAATCCGGTCTGTATTTTTTCAGGCTATTAATCGTCTCTTCAGTACTTACGTTACCGCTATTAACCTGGACATCAAACCCTAATATGCTAAATTTGGCCCGTAGGCCATAAAGCAAATTAGCGTCATCTTCAATTATAAATATTTTTTTGCCCATATAAATAATTTTTAATTCGTAATTTTTAATTTTTAAACAATTAATA